>JBJTHX010000054.1:0-13322 GCA_046094745.1 Planctomycetia bacterium | reverse complement strand
TCGGCCGGTCTCGGGTCGCGAGGCTTGCCCAATTGCTGCCGCGCTTGCCGGCCAGCGACACCGACGCCGAGCCGCCGGAGGCCGCGTCGCGGGAGCCCTCGATCATGCCGCCGGCGGCGCCACCCGGCTGGGCGAGCCCCGGCAGCGCCGGTCCGGCACTGCTGCCCGCGGCACCGCCCGATTGGCCGGCTGCGCCGGCGCGGGCGACGCCCGTCGCACCCGCGCTTCCTGATCCGCCGGTGGTCGTGCCGGCAGTCCCCGCCGACGTGCCACCCGCTGCGCCGTTCTCGGCACTGGCGGTCCCGGTCCCGCCGGCAGTTCCACCCGTCGGGCTGCCGCCCTCCGCCGTGCCGCCGGCCGTCGCACCTGCATCGGCCGCGGAGCACTTCGATGGGCCGCTGTAACGGTCGCCGAGCCCACGGCCGCCGCCCGACCCACCCGGTCCGCCACCCGAGTTCGCGGACTCTCCCGTCCCCGCGGCCGTGCCGCCCGGCAGCCTGCCCGTGCCACCCGGGCCGCCACCGACACCACGCCCACCCAGGATCGCGTCCCCGCCCGCCTCGCCATCGGCGAAGCCGCGGCCGGGTTCGCCGGCCTCGGCCGCCGTGAATCCGCGGCCCGGGCCGCCCTGTCGGGCCGCCGCGGCCTGCTCCTCGGTCCAGTCGAACCGCGATTGATCGCCCAGCACGCTCGGGCCGTCGGCCGCCACCACGCCGCCGCGGGTCGTCGCCGCGCGGAATTGCTGCACCGGCTTCGCCGGCCGCGACTTCCGCACCTCGCCGAGCCAGGCGATCCGCCGCCGGGCCTCCTCGACCGCGCGTTGCTCCGCATCGGCAAGGACCGGATCGCGCGGCGGGTAGTCGAGCGTCCAGTCCTCATCCACGAACTGGTAGCCGAACTCGCTGCCCCACGACTGGATCGACTCGCGGGCCGCGTAGTAGGCCATCACACCCGACGGCCGCACGAGCAGCAGCGGATAGGGCTGGGCGGCGGGATCCCCGGTCTCGCGCGGCCCCTTGGCGAGGTGCTCGCGGGCGGCCCGCAGGGCGCTGGCCAGTGGGTTGCCTGGGCCGGGCGGACCCTCGAAGTCGGCCGGACCGAGCCGGATCCCCTCGGGCTGCAGGAAGACGCCGTCGATGCAGCACTCGATGTAGAGCGGGCGGCGGTGCGTGCCGTGGGCGCCCTCGTACGGCACCACCGCATAGGCCGGCGGCCGATCAGCCTGCTTCCTCTTCGCCTCGTCGAGCGACTCGCGGGCGTTCTTCAGCCGCCGCTCGAGGTCGGCGCGGGCCGCAGCGTCGGCCCCCGACGGCGGCGCGTCCTCGGCGAGCGCCATCGCCAGCCGTTCCAAGCCGTCGAGTTCGTCGGCGAGCGTGCGATTGTCGTCCTCGACGCCGGCCAACTGCATCCGGGCCCGCGCGAGGTCGGCAAGCGTGCGATCCCGCACCGCCCTGAGCTGCTCGAGCCGCCAGCTGAGTTGCTCCTGTTCCAGCCTGAGGTCGTCCTCCCGCTGCCGCACCGCCGCCTCGGCCGCGGCCCGCTCCGAGTGCTTCGCCGAGCGGCTGAAGAGCACGAGCAGGACGAGCAGGGCCCCCATCGTGCACAGCAGCACGGCGAGGAACGGGAACAGCGAGATCGTGGCCCCGGACGCGGGGCGGGCCCGACTCATGCGGCCTTTCCAAAGTGGCGGGCCGACGGGAGTTCCACGGCGCGGACGTCGGCCGCCTGGGCCCGCGAGGCCAGCAGTTGCACCGCCGCCGCCAGCATCGAGAGCGTCTCTTCGAACCGGCCGGTCGCCGCGACCGTGGCCAGATTGGCGTCGAGCGACCGCTCCAGGGCGGCGATGTCGCGGGTCGCACCCACGACCTCGCCGAGCAGGGACGCCTGGCCCGCGAGCGACTCCTGGTGCCGCTCGAGACCCTGGACGGCGGCGGCCAGCGACTCGGCCGCCTCGACCCAGCGGGACTCCCTCCGCTCGAGCTGCTCGTCGTGCGCCCGGGCGAGCGACGTCGCCCAGCGGGGCAGGCTTTCGTCGAGCGCGGCGACGAGCGACGCCTGGATCCGATCGCCGGCCTCGTCGAGCAGCCGGCGGACGCCTGTGACCGCGGTCTGCTCCAGTGCCCGCCAGGCCTGCTCCTGCGACTCGAGCAGCCGCGCCGACCCGCGGCTGACCGTCTCACCGAGCCGGGCCAGCGCGAGCGCCGTGCCTTCTTCACCGGCGAGTGACTGGAACCTGCCGGCGAGAGCCGCCCAGGCCGCCTCGTCGACCGCGCCGAGCAGCCGCTGCTCCGAGCGTTCGATGAGGAACTGAAGGAACATCAGCACCATCGAGAGCGCGAGGGCCGTGGCGGTCGTGTCGAAGGCCGTGCCCAGGCCGGCCACGACGCCGGAGATATTCTCGAGCTGGGTCGGCGAGAGGCTGGCGATCGCCACCGTGATGCCGATCACCGTGCCGAGGAAGCCCATGATCGGGATCGCCCAGATGACGAACCGCACGAGGCCGTAGCCGTGGGCGGCGCGGGCCGCATCGAGGTCGGAGAGATACTTGGCATGGTCCTCGAGGCCATCGGCCGAGCCGGTGCGGACGACCAGGTCGAGCGCCTCCCGCAGCCGGCGGGCGAGATACGCCTCACCGGCGTCGCCGGTGGGCAGCGTCGTGACGAGCGCCGCCGCCTCGGCCGGATCCTGGCCGCCGGCGGGAATCGGCGACAGGAGCGGCTCGCCACCCATCCTCCGCCGCTGCCGGGCGCTGTCGGTCGCCTTGAGGGCCAGCGCCGCCAGCCCCACGCAGAACATCGCCGTCTCGACGTATTCGACCCAGTGGCCGGCGAGGTAGCGGATGACGTTGGCGTCGGTGATCACGCCCCCGTGGATGAGCGCGAAGAAGCAAAAGGCCAGGGCACCGCCCCAGAGCAGGGGCGAGCGCAGCAGGGCCGCGGACAGGGCGTTGACCTTCGACACCGTGCACCTCCGGAAACGATTCCGGCCGGCTCCGCGGCCACGTGGCCCGGACCCGGCACGACCTCGTTATCGGTAGGGCTTGCGCAGCCGATTGAATCCAAACATCCGGCACGGAGAAACGCGGGCCGGCCGGCCCGCCCATGGCCATCGAGGCGAACGGGGGGGCCTTGGCAACCCCGTGTCAAGGTCTTGCCGTGGCCTTGCTCGGCCACCGCGGACCGCCTACCCTCCGCGACCTTCCGCCCGCCGGTTTCGATCATTTGGGAGACGCGTCATGGTTTGCCGCTGGGAACGCCCGACGTCGGGGGGTGGAATCGCGGCCGGCGGCATCGCGGTCATCGCCGTCGGGATCTGGATCGGTTCACTGGGTGACTGGACGGCCGCGCAGCGACCGCTGCCCCCCGAAGGCGGCAGCGGTCTGTGGATCTCGACCGGTCCGCTCGACGACGCCCGCCGGCTGCTGCTGGTCGTGGACCCGCAGTTGAAGAACGCCGCCGTGTATCACGTCGATGCAGCCACCGGTACGCTCACGCTCAAGAGCACCCGCGACATCAGTTACGACCTCCTGGTCGGCGACTTCAACGCCCAGGCTCCGAAGCCGGCCGACCTGAAAAAGATGCTGGAAGCGGCCCCCGGCCGCCGCTGACCCGCGGTCCCCGCGGCCAAGGCCGTCGTTTCCCGCCGGTCCGGATGACCGCCAGCCGGGCAGCCGGGCCGGAACCCGCCCCTGCCGGTCCTGCGGGACATGCCGATCGCACGTTCCGCGATGGCGGCGCGTAGAATGCAGGCGTGGCTCCTGACGATTTCCCAGGAGGCTGCAATTCTCCCCCGAGACCCCGCTCGATGGCCGGTCGATTCCTCACGCTCGAAGAAGCCGCCCGGCAACTGGGTGTCACCGCGGACGAGGTGAACCGGCTCGTCGATCGCAAGAAACTGTTCCCGATGCGGGACGGCGCGACGGTGAAGTTCAAGGCCGACGACGTGGAGCGGGTGGCCCGCGACCTCGGCGACGACGCCTCCCAGTCGGACGACCTGGCCCTCGACCTCGACCTCCCGGCGGCCGGCGGCGCGGCGGACGACCTGGCCATCGGCGACTCGCTGCACGGGACCGAATCGATCTTCTCGGCGGAGCCTCCGGCAGCGGGGGGTGGATCCCAGACGATCGTCCGTGGCGGCATCAATGCGGGATCGGGTCTCGCCCTCGACGGCCCCGACGTCGCCTTCGACGGCAAGTCCGTCTCGGGGGCGCTCGACGGCGACGACCTGTCGCTCGAGTCGATCATCGCCGCCTCCTCACCATCGCTGGGGAGCGGGGCTGGCGCGGCCGCCGCGGAGGACTCCGCTCCCGGCAGCGGCCTGACCATCGACCTCGGCGAGCCGGCGGCCGGATCGGGGGGGCTCGGCTCCGCAGCCGGGCTATCCGGCGCAGGGGCCGCGCTCTCCGGCGCGCTCGACAGCGGCCTGTCGCTCGAAGACCGCGACATGCAGATCTCGGGCATCGACGTCGGGGGAGGCTCGGCGATCGCCGGCTCCGGCGTGTCGATCGCGGGCGATGCCTCCGGACTCGGCGGTGATGCCTTTGAGTTGGGCGGTGACACCGCCGACGACGAGAGCGCTTCGGTCGTGATCGCCACGGAAGACACGGGCGATTCCAGTTTCTTCGGCGCCGCCATCGAGGGAGAGGGCTCGACCTTCTCCGAGGACGTCGACAGCGCCTCGGTGGTGCTGTCCGACGCCCTGCCCGGCGAGTACTCCTTCGAGATGCCGTTCAGCGGCCTGCAGATCACGGGGCTCGTCTGCTGCTCGCTCCTGCTCCTGGCGGGGGGCTTCGTGATGTTCGACCTGGTCCGCACGATCGGCTCGAACGAGGGTCCGTCGCTGGCCAATCCGCTGCTCGACGCCATGGCGGAAACCTTCGGCTGGCGGTGACGGCCGGCCGGATCGCGGCGGCTGGAGGCGGCGAAGCCGCGGCCCGGCGGTTTTTCGCAGCCCCTGGCTCCAGATTCACGGGCAGGGGTCTAGACTTTCCTGGGCCGGACGCCCGAGATCCGCCGGCCCCATGCCCCAAGCTCCCTCCCCATGGCCCGCCGTCGGCTCGTCTCTCCGGAACAGCCCGCCGTCGTGCGGGCGGTGCTCGGGGCCTACGAGTTTTTCGCCTCGCTGCAGTTCGCCGTCGTGCTCATCGCCCTCCTGGCGATCGTGCTCGGCCTGGGCACGTTCGTGGAGAGCGGTTTCGGCACCGAGGCGGTGAAGTTCGGCGTCTGGAACACCTGGTGGTTCACGCTCTTGAACGCCCTCCTGGCCGCGCGCATCTTCTGCGCGGCGGCGATCCGCTATCCGTGGAAGCGGCATCAGACCGGGTTCGTGATCACGCACATCGGCCTGCTCGTGCTGCTGGCCGGCTGCCGGCTCTCGCAGCGGGGCGGGATCGACGCCCAGATCCCGCTCCTCGAAGGGGAGCGGGGCAGCCGGGCCTACGAGGATTCGCACCACTTTCGCATCGACCTGGAGTCCAAGGGCGGCGGGGGACGCGACGTGATCGGGCCGATCGAGTTCCGCTCCGGCCCGTTCAACTGGTCGGAATATGGCACGACGCGGAGCTGGTTTCCCTGGGCCCTCGCCCCGCGTGACACCGGCGTGATCCACGATGCCGATGGCGTGCGGCTCGAGGTGCTCGACTTCTACGCCGACTCGACCGCGGCGCTCGCGCCGGGCGTGAAGCTGCGGCTCGGAACGGATGCCTTCGCGGGGGCGCCGGGGGGCCGGATGTGGATCCCGGTCGATCTCTCCTGGCAGCCCGACCCGCTGCGGGCCGCCCAGGTGCGGCACCGGCAGACCGCCGGCGGCGGCACCGTCGTCTTCTGGAAGACGGGCTCGGCGGCCGAGGCCGAGGCGTTCCTCGCCGGCGTGCCCGACCCCGCGGTCGGCTACGGCGAGAAGGGACAGCTCGTCCTCGTCTGCGACGGCAAGCCGCACCGCATGCTCGTGGACGACGTGCTCGGCAAGGAGCCGTTCGCGCCCGACGGCGAGACGGGGCCGGCTCCACTGTTCGTGGAAGTGCACGACTTCCAGCCGCGACTGTCCGGCGTCCGCGTCCGCGTCCGCCGCGGTCGCGAGGGACCGCCCGAGGAGATGGTGGTGCTCGCCGATCTGCCCGAGGTGACGATCCACGCGCCGCGGGCCGGCGTCTACGGCACGCTCTGGATGGAGCGGCAGGTGGCTGACGCGGCCGAACGGATGCAGGGCAAGGCCGGCAGCCGGATCGACGTGGTGCAGGCCAGGAACCTGCCGGCCGCCGTGACCGGCGACCAGACGCCCGCTGGCTATTCGCTCCTCTACCGCCTCTGGCAGGCCCCAAACGCCGCCGCGGGCGTGCTGCCCCTCGACGGCCGCCCGGTGCCGGCCTTCGAGATGCCCCGGGCCAAGCTGGAACTGCGGGTCGACCGCTTCCTGCCGGCGGACACGCTGGAGATCGCCACGCTGCCGCTGCCGTTCGACAAGGTGAAGGCCCCGTCGGCCAAGCGGCGGGCCGCCAAGGTGCGGCTCACCGTCGACGGGCGGGCGGAGGCGTTCTGGATCGCGGGGCAGCCGATCCAGCCGATCGAGGAGCCGCCGGGCCCGGCCGAGCGGCGGGTGGTCGAGGCCCCGACCCGGTCGGCCGCGATCACGCTCCTGCCCGACGCGATCGACGTCGGCTTCGACATCCGCCTCGACAACTTCGAGCGCCGGCTCGACCCCGGCACGAGCCAGGCCTCGCACTTCTCCAGCGTCGTCGAGTTCCTCGCCAAGGGCGGCCGGCCGCTGGTCGAGCGGCCCGTCACGATCACGATGAACGCACCGGTCGACTTCTCCGACCCCGCGACGGGCCGCTCGTACCGGCTGTTCCAGGAGAGCTTCATGGGCCCCTGGCTGCCGGGAGACGACCTCTACGAGCGGTTCACGAAGGCCTCGACCGAGAAGCCGGAGCGACTCGAGGCCTCGGTGCTCACCGTCAATCACGACCCGGGCCGGGGCGTAAAATACGCCGGGAGCGGCCTGATCGTGATCGGGATTTTCACGATGTTCTACATGAAGGCCTACTTCTTCGCGCCGCGACGGCGCGAGGCGACCGACCCGCAGGTGGCCTGACCGCCACCGACCGCGCGCACCCACCGCCCAGCCCCCGAGAAGGATTCGTTGCCATGCGCTCGTGCCTGTTCCTCGCCGCCGCGATCCTCGCCGCCATGCCCGCCCGCGGCGCCACGCCCGGGATCGCGAGCGGCGCGCCGCGGCCGCAGCCGGGGCTGACCGCAGCGCTCTCGGCCTGGCGGGAGATCCCCGTCCTCGAGGACGGCCGGATCATGCCGCTCGACACGTTCGCCCGCCGGATGGCCGACACGATCTGCCACGCCCAGACGCCGAAACTCGCGACGGGCGTGGATGGAAAACTTGCCCGCTGGCAGGCCGACGAGCTGCTGCTCGACTGGCTCGTCCGCCCCGCCGCCTGGGAGGACGTCCCGTTCCTCACCGCCGAGCACGAGGAGGTGCGGAAACTCCTTGGCCTGCCGCTATTCGCCGAGACGGCGATGGGCCGGGAGCGGCTCAAGCACGCCGCGCCGTCCGACGTCGAGGACTGCGAGCCGCTGCGGGAGCGGCTGATGGAGATCGACGAGCGGCGGCGCGAGGCCATGCGAGACGGCGTCCAATTTCAACTGGAGGGGGCCGATGCCAAGGTGGAGCAGTTGTGGCGGGCGTTCGTCGCCTGGCGGCGGCTGACGTTCCGGGCGGCCACGGCCGACATGGGCCGCTCGCGGTTCGTGCGGCTCTTCGAGCGGATGGCCGGCGACTGGCGGAATCTGCGGACCCGGCTCGGCACCACGCCGGAGGTGGCGCCGGCCGTCGCGGCGGTGGACGCGACGCTCACCGCGCTGGCCGACGCGCTCGGGGAATCGACACGCTTCGCCACCGCCGACGCCCAGGCGCAGGTGCCCGCGGTCCGCGCCGCGGTCGAGCGGCTGGCGGCGCTGCCCGGCCTGCCGCCCGCCGACCGGCGGGGCGTCGGCCGGCTCGAGGACCGGCTCGGGCTGCTCGCCGAGTCGCTCTACGACGACGGCGGCGGCCTGCTCGTGGTGCCCGCGCTGCACGCCGAGCCGCTCGAGGCCGAGCGGAGCGCCGACGACGACGCGCCGCCGTGGCTGGCCCTCGCCACGCTCCTCGACGCGCCGCCGGAGGTGCTCGCCGGCTATCCGCCCGCGGCCGTGGCCGACGTGCGGTCGGCCTTTGCCGCGCTGGCCGCGGCCGTGGACGGGCGGCGGGACGCCGACGCGGCCGCCGCCGCGGGCCGGCTCGCGGCCGCCCTGCGGGCCGTCGGCGTGGCGGTCGAGCCGCTGCGGGCGCAGCTTCCCGCGGAGCGGATCGACGCCGAACTCCTCCGCCACACCGCCTACCCGCCCGCCGGCAGCACGCGGCGGGAGGTCCGCTACAACGAGTCGGACCCGTTCCGGCTGTCGTGGGTCTCGAGCCTGCTGGCGCTCTTCGCCTTCGCGCTGGCCTTCGGCCGCGCGGTGGCGCCGATGTTCTGGCTGGGCACGGCGCTGCTGGCCGCCGAGATCGGCTGGACGGCCTGGGCCTTCGCGCAGCGGGTGGCCATCACCGGCTGGGCGCCGGTGACGAACATGTACGAGACGGTGATCTACGTCCCGTTCTTCCTCTCCCTCCTGGGCCTCGGGTTCCTCCTGGCCCCGATCTGCCGCCGCGGCCTCGCCGACGCCTGGCGGATGACGGCCCTGCCGCCGCCGCTGGGCGGCCTCGTGCCCGGCGAGGCCGGGCCGCTCGACGACCGCCAGCGGGCCCTGCTCGGCCCGGGGGGCTGGAGCCTCGCCTCGTGGGCGGCCCTCCTGCCGCGACTCGCCATCTCGGGCCTCGTCGTATGGGTGCTCGCGATGGCGCCCTACGCCGCCGGCGGCCGCACGATCATCAACCTCCTGCCGCAGACCGACGTCGACCGCTCGCTGCCCAACCTCAACAACCTCGTCGTCTGGCTGGTGGGCCTCGCGATGCTCGTCCCGGCCGCCTGGTACCTGCCGCGGGTCCTGCTCGCGGCCGTGCTCGGCCTCGCGACGGTGCCGCGCGCGTGGCGGGGCGGCCACCTGGCCGCGGCGCTGCCCGAGGCCT
Organism: Planctomycetia bacterium; assembly: GCA_046094745.1. GTDB lineage: Bacteria > Planctomycetota > Planctomycetia > Pirellulales > UBA1268 > QWPN01. The sequence continues at coordinate 4,208 of JBJTHX010000054.1, read as the reverse complement.
ACGACCGCCGCTCGTTCGGCCTGGTGGTCACGGCCGTCGCCTTCGCCGGCACGTTCATCGCCTGGTTCTTCCCGATCCCGGGCAAGCAGTTCAGCCCGCTGCAGCCGGTGCTCCGCGACAACTTCTGGCTCACGATCCACGTGCTCACGATCGTGTCGAGTTACGCCGCCGGCGCCCTGGCCTGGGGCCTCGGCTGCCTGTCGCTCGGCTGGTACCTGCTCGGCCGCTACGAGGCGGGGCCGGGGGGCCGGCGCCGGCCTCCCGAGGCCTGCACGGCGCTCGCCGGGTTCATCTACAAGGCGATGCAGGTGGCCGTGCTCCTGCTCGCCGCGGGCACGATCCTCGGCGGCCTGTGGGCCGACGTGTCGTGGGGCCGGTTCTGGGGCTGGGATCCGAAGGAGGTCTGGGCGCTCGTGTCGCTGTTGGCCTACATCGCGATCCTCCACGGCCGCTACGCGGGCTGGATCGGCAACTTCGGCCTCGCGGCCGGCAGCGTGATCGGCGCCGCAGTGATCGGGATGTCGTGGTACGGCGTCAACTTCCTCCTCGGGGCCGGCCTGCACTCCTACGGCTTCGGGCAGGGGGGGCAGACCGAGTTCTTCGCCTTCCTGCTGCTGAACTTCGCGCTCCTGGCCGCCGCTGCCTGGCGGTGGCGGCGGGAGACCGGCGGCGCCGCGTGAGTTGAGGGACTACTTGGCGGCCGGCTTGACGAAGCCGTCGAACCACGGCTTCACCGCGAGCGTCGCCGCGACGTACGACGCGCGGTGGTCGGCCCGCTCGCCCGCCGAGAAGAACTCCACCTGCGTGCCGCCGAGCAGCCGGTTGAAGTCGTACACCATCCGCGACACCGCCGGCGGGATCGCCTCGTCGGCCTCGCCGCCATAGGCCCGCAGCGGCGTCTTGATCTTCCAGCGATAGGCGCCCGCGTCCTCGAGCAGTTCCCAGAACCGGCCGTTGCCGGTCGCGGCCGAGGCGATGAACTCGGGCTTGAGGAGTCCCGCCAGGCCGCCGGGCGTCCCGGCCTCGTACTCGGGCCAGGAGAGTTCGCCGTCGAAGAACTTCCGCGAGGCCGCGAGGTGCTCGGGCTTGATCGCCGAGGCCGCGAGCCCCGGGAGCCGGGTGTATTCCTCGTGCGACCAGATCATGTTGCTGATGCAGGACTTGGTCCACGCGGCGTCCTGCGGACGCGGGCTCGTGATCGGCCGGCGGAAGGCGGCGGTGAGATCGACCGGTGCGCTGACGGTGGCCGCGGCCGTGACCGGGATGCCGAGCGTCTCCAGGCGGCGGAGGAACTGCATCGTGCTCCAGCCCCCCTGCGACCAGCCCCACACGAAGAACTGCTGCGTCTCCTGACCGAGCGCGGCGAGCAGAGACCGCGACGCGCGGTAGTGGTCGAGCATGGCCTGCGTCGTGCTTCGCGGCACCATGTAGCAGTTGGGCAGCCGCGACGCGCCGAAACCGTAGTAGTCGGCCCCGATCACGGCGTAGCCCTGGCCGCCGAACGTGGCGAGGGCCAGTTGCGTCTCGTAGGAATTGTCGGGGCGGGAGGGCACCTCGTCGCGGCCGAAGACCGTGCCGTGCTGGTAACTGACGAGCGGGTGGGACTTCGCGCCGTCGTCGGGCACGGCGAGCAGGCCGCTGCCGACGGTGGGCTGGTTTTCCCACTCGGGAACCACGGTGTCGTACTGCACCTCGTAAAGCGTCAGCCCGTTGCGGGGCGCGGGAAACTTCGCCTTGAAGTCGCTCGACTTCATCGTCGAGGCCTGCGACGGGTCGAAGCCGGCGAGGAACGTGTCGAGGCCGCGGTCGAGGATCGCGGCCAGCCGGGCCTTGTCGTAGGTGCCGCTCTTCCGGGAACGGACGCCCGCGGCGACCGGGGTGAACGCCTCCTCCGCCCACCCGGGGCGGGCCGCGACGACCGCGGTGGCGACGAGCAGGACGATGGCGACAAGACGGCAGCGAAAAACGTTCATGGCGAGATTCCCCAGATTTGGTGACAGCCATCAAATCTGGGAAGTCTGGGGAGATTTGGCAAGCCCCTATCGCTCGGGCTCCTGCCGCCAGCGGCCGTCGCGGAACCGGGCGACGTCGACCGCCGCGGCCGCGAGCGACACGGCGATCGCCCCCTCGCCCCCGGTCTTCAAGACCACCGCGCCGCCCGCGGCCGTGCGGTAGGCGTCGCGCACCTCCGGCCAGGCCGCGCCGCCGACGCCGCTGACGAGCACCAGGCCCGGCCGCGTGGCCGCCGCGACGTGTGCCGGGAGGCTCGTGCGGCTGCCGTGGTGCGGGGCGAGGAGCACGTCGCAGGAGTCGGGATCGGCCGCGACGAAGGACGCGAGGGCCGGCCCCTCCAGGTCGCCCGTCAGGAGCAACCGCCGACCGGCCGCCTCCACGGCCAACACCAGGCTCCGCTCGTTGTCGCCGGCCGCGGGCGGCCCGGCCTCCGCGTGCAGCACCCGCGCCCGGCAGAGCGGATCGACGGCGAACGAGTCGCCCGCACGCACGGTGCGGACCGGCACGCCGCGGGCGGCTGCGCGGGCGAGCAGGTCGGCCACGCCGGCGCACGGACTCGCGAGGAACGATTCCGCGACGACGATCTCGCCCACGGCGAACCGCTCCAGCAACTCGGGCACCGCGTTGAAGTGGTCGGCGTCGGCATGCGAGATGACGAGCGTGTCGATCCGCGACCGCCCCTCGCTCCAGAGCACGGCCGCCAGCGCCCGCCGGGCCGCCCCCGGCGCGCCGAGCCGGCCGGCGTCGTACACGAGGCAGCGGCCCTCCGGCGATCGCACGACGATCCCCAGACCATGCCCCATCGCCGCCACCACGGCCCGCAGTTCCCGCGGTCCGTCGCCGCCGAGCCGGCCGAGCCCGATGCCGACGAGCCCCACGCCGGTCCAGGCGGCCGCGACCGCGGCCCAGGTCGCCACCCGCCCGAGCCGCGGTCGCGGCAACAGAAGCACGGCCACCACGAGGCACGCATACCACCCGGCCACCCACCAGGCCGGCGGCCCCACGATCCACGCATGGCCGAGCGGCACCTTCGCTGCGGCGGCCACCAGCCACGCGATGCACGCCAGCGTCGCGTCGCAGGCCGCGCCGCACCAGCCGGCGAGCAGGGCGGAGCAGGGGGCGACGAGCAGGCACAGAAACCCCCAGCCCATCGCCAGCGCCACGAACGGGGCGACAAGCACGTTGAGCACGAGCCCCACGGGGCTGATCACGTGGAACCGTGCGGCCACCACGGGCGCCGTCGCCAGCCACACGGCGGCTCCGGCGGCGAACAGCGTCCAGGCATTCCATGCCCAGCGGCGGGCGAGCCGCTCGACGGGCGGCCGGCTGCGGGCAATGAGCCGCTCGATCGGATCGGCCGGCTCGCGTTGCGACGGCAGCAGGCCGGCCACGCCCACGAGCACGGCCGTGGAGAGAAACGAGAGCTGCGCACCGGCGCTGAACACCTCCGCGGGCCGGCAGGCGAGGACGACCAGTGCCGCGACGGCGAGGCCGTTGATCGCGGTCGACCGCCGGCCGATGGCGGCCGCGAGGCAGGCGAGCCAGACGAGCAGCGTCGCGCGGACGACCGGAGTCTCCGCCTGCACGAGCAGCATGTAGGCGGCGGTGACGGCCGCGACGGCCACGAGCGACCAACGGCGCGGCAGGCAGGCCAGGCGCATGCACTTGAAGAGGGCGAGGGCCAGGAGGCCCACGTGCAGGCCGGAGATCGAGAGGATGTGGACCGTGCCGGTCACGAGGAACTCGTCGGTATCCTCCCGGGGCAGCGACTCGCGGCGGCCGAGCAGGAGGGCCGCGGCGAGCGGCGCCCGCCGCGGGGCGACGTGCGCCTCGAGCACCGCGAGGCCCCGCTGCCGCAGCCGCTCGAGCGCGGTCGGCGGCCACCACCACGGCGGCCGGGACAGGACCCGCACGTCCGTCGCCGACCGGACGCGCACGATCGAGAGGCAGCGATCCGCCCGGGCCCGCAGGCGGAAGTCGAACTCGCCCGGATTCAAGGCGGGCGCGGGCCGCAGGCCGCGGCCAAGCAGCCGCACCCGCGTGCCGGGCACGAGGTCGGGGGGCTCGCCATCGACCACCACCGCGGCCCGCCCCGCGGCCGGCTGCCAGCGGCTCCCACGCCGCACCCGCTCGACGGCGACGACGCACTCGCTCGACGGCCCGATCGCCGCCGCCCGCCGCGGGTCGCCGACCGG
>JBJTHX010000053.1:0-5153 GCA_046094745.1 Planctomycetia bacterium | reverse complement strand
CCTCGACTACGCGCAGTACCTCGCGCCGGCCGGCGATGCGGGCACGCGGTCGGGCGCGGGCCGGCTCGTGCGGATCCTGTCGTGGGCCACGAATCCGCTCCTCCGCCGGGTCAACGTGGCGGTCGTGCTCCTGGCCGACGCGCTCTCCGAGACGCATCCGCGGCTCGTCACGAATCCCGCCGTCACCGCGATCGACGTGCCGCTTCCCGACGCCGCGGAGCGGGAGAGGTTCGCGCTCGCGACGGCGGCCGCCGCCGGCATGCCCGCGGGCCGCACCGACGCCGTGAAGCGGGTGGCGGCCGTGTCGGGCGGCCTCACGCTCGAGAGCCTGCGGGCCGTGAGCACGCTCGCCGCCCGCGCGGGCACCGACCCCGACGGCCCGGAGTTCGCCGCCCGCAAGAAGGATCTCATCGAGCGGTCGTGCCAGGGGCTCGTCGAGTTCATCCAGCCGCGGCTCACGCTCGACGCCGTGGCCGGCCACGAGGCCGCCAAGGACCGCCTCCAGGCCGACGCCCGCGCCATCCGCCGCGGCCAGTTCGAGAGCGCCCCGATGGGCTATCTCATCTGCGGCCCCGTCGGCACCGGCAAGAGTTTTATTGCGGAGTGCTATGCGGGGTCGGTGGGAATCCCGTGCGCCGTCCTCAAGAACTTCCGCAGCAAGTACGTCGGCGAGACCGAGGGGAACCTCGAGCATGCCCTCGACGTGCTGCGGAGTCTCGGTCCCGTGGTCGTGGTCGTGGACGAGGCGGACGCGGCCCTCGGCAACCGCGAGCAGGGGGGCGATTCCGGCACGAGCGCCCGCGTGTTCTCCATGATCGCCCGCCAGATGGGCGACACCCGCTACCGCGGCAGGATCGTCTGGATGCTGCTCACGAGCCGCCCCGAACTCCTCCCCATCGACCTCAAGCGGCAGGGCCGCGCCGAGGTCCACATCCCGCTCTTCTACCCGCACGACCAGGCCGAGATCGACGCGATGTTCGCCGCGATGGCGAGGAAGAGCCACGTGAAGCTCGCGCCGGGCCTGCCCGGTCCGGTGGACCTCGCGCTCGGCCTCTCCGGCGCCGACATCGAGAGCATCGTGCTCGCCGCGCGGCGGAAGGGGCTCGAGCGGGCCGCCGACGCGGGCCAGCCAGCCCCCGACACGATTCTCCCAGAGGACCTGAAGCCCGCCCTCGACGACTTCATGCCGAGCGCCCAGGGGCTCGAGAAGGAGATGCAGGAGATCGCGGCGGTGCTCGAGTGCACCGAGAAGCGGTTCCTGCCCGACCGGTGGAAGGAGAAGGTGAACGAGCCCGGCGGCCGCTCGCGGCTGCAGGAGCGGCTGGCGGCGATCCGCGAGGTGATCGGCAACTAGCAGGCGAGACGACGAGCATTGGCAGGTATCAGGAAGCCCGGAGCGGAAGCGACGGGACCGTTCGAGCCCCATACACGACCACCCCGACCCGAGGAGAACGACATGGCAAAGGCACCGGCAGGCAAGACCCCCTGGTTCGACGACTCGAGCGACACGCCGCTCCTGGCGGAGTACGCCCGCAAGCTCGACACGTTCCTCGACGCGATCGCCGACGAGGTCGTGGAGACGAAGGAACTGGCGACGCAGGAGAAGCGGGTGGTGGACCTCATGAAGGAGGTCGAGCCGCTGCTCTCGCCCGAGGCCCACGAGAAGGTCACGCGGCTGCTGTGCGAGGTCACGGCCTATGACCTCATGCAGGCCCTCCACATGGCGGGCAAGGCCCGGCCGAAGACCCGGTTTCGCGGCTGACGCAGCCGGTTCCCCGAGCAACCCAGGAAGCCCGGAGCGGAAGCGACGGGATCGGCGCGACGGAAAGACCCAGCGATCACGAGACGGCATATCTTCCGAGACACGAAAGGCGAACACATGGCGGGACAACCCAAGGCTCCCTTCTGGCTGGCGGTGTGGGCGGTGATCCTCGGGCTCGTGGGCCTCGCGGCCTGGCGGGGCGGCATGCTCGAGCAGTTCGGGCTCGGGCGGCCGGGCGGGGCGGGCGGCCAGCGGCCGGTCGCCGGCGGTGGAGCCGACGCGGCCGGCGGTGCCGAGGGGATGACCGAGGCTCCGGACGGCTCCGCGGCCACGACCGTCAAGGAATACACCTTCAAGCCCGCCGAGCGGCTGCCGCCGGTGAAGGGCGTGAGCGCCTACAAGCCGCTCGAGGACGACACCGTCCGCTTCGCGCTCAACGTCTGGGCCGGCTGGAGCCCGATCATCCTCGCCAACAACGGCTTCAAGGCGGGCAAGGTCTGGCAGGCGCCGGGCGGCAAGCCCTTCAAGGTGGAACTCGTCCTCGTCGACGACCCCGTGCAGATGCGCGACGCCTACGCGGCCGGCGAGGTGCACATCGGCTGGGCCACGCTCGACATGCTGCCCTTGTTCGTCGACAGCTTCGCCAAGGACTCGCGGATCATGCCGCGGGTCTTCCAGCAGGTCGACTTCTCCAACGGCGGCGACGGCATCGTCGTCCGCGAGAACATCAAGACGGTCAAGGACCTCGCCGGCAAGAAGCTCGTCATGGCGCAGAACTCCCCCAGCCAGTTCTTCGCCCTCACCATGCTCGTCAACGGCGGCCTGCAGCCCTCCGACGTGGAGATGGTCTACGTGAACACGGCGTTCGAGGCGGCGGCCGCCTTCAACCGCGACAAGAGCCTGGCCGGCTGCGTGTCGTGGGCGCCCGACATCTACAACCTCGCCGAGGCGAAGGGCAACCGGATGCTCGTCACCACGCTCACGGCGAACCGCCTCATCGCCGACGTCTGGTTCGCCCGGGCCGACTTCGCCAAGGATCACCCGGACAAGGTCGAGGCGATCGCCCGGGGCATCTTCGACGCCATGCAGGACTTGAAGGCCGATTCCGCTCGCCAGAAGGCGGCCAAGCTCATGGCGAATGGCTACACGATTCCGGAGCCGGACGCACTCAAGATGCTCGGCGATGCCCATTCGACGAACTGGGCCGAGAACTACCAGTTCTTCCTCAACCGCAACAACCCGGCCAACTTCGAGCGGCTCTGGAAGCAGGCCTACATGCTCTACCGGAGGATCGGGGCCATCGCCTCCAACCCCGTGCCGTTCGACCAGGTGATGGACTTCTCCGTCATCCAGAAACTCGGCACCGAGCCGAAGTACGCCGAGACGCGTGATGAATACGCCGCGTCCGTCGTGCCCAAGACGGTGGCGCAGATCCGGGCCGAGAATGAGGAGATCCTCACCAAGTCGATCGTCATCCACTTCTTCCCGAACAGCGCCGACCTGCGGAAGACGGTGATCCGCAAGATCGACGGCAAGGACGTGGAGGAGCCCTACGATCCGCAGGTGGACCTGGTGCTCGACGAGGCGGCCGCCCTCGCCAAGCAATTCGGCAACGCCCGGATCATCGTCGAGGGGCACACCGACGCGTCGATGCGAGGCAACGTGCCGCCCGAGATGGTGCGGCGGCTCTCGAAGGAGCGGGCCGCCGCCGTCAGGGACGAGATCATCGCGAAGTTCAAGTTCGACCCGGCGCGATTCGCCGTGGACGGGCTGGGCTGGGACCGTCCCGCCGATGACGACCATCCCGACAACCACGCCCTCAATCGCCGGGTGGAGATCAAGGTCTACTCGGCGGAGAAGGAGTGACCGTGGCCGGGGAGACCGCCCCGCCGCCTGCCGACGCGCCGGCCCGGCCGCTCCGCGGCGAGGCCCCGGCGGCGACGGCCGCGGTCTGGGGACTCCCCTGCATCGCGGCGGTGCTCGCCCTCTGGTTCCTCGCCACCGCGGGCGAGGCCGAGACGCGGTTCATCAGTCCGGCCACGCTGCCGAGCCCAGGCGAGACGCTCCGCGCAGTGCCCGGCGTGTTCGGCGAGCGGCGGCTCGTGGCCAACACGCTCGTCACGCTCGGGCGGGTGCTCCTGGGCTTCGGCCTCGCGGCGGTCGTCGGCGTGCCCCTCGGCGTCGTCGCGGCGTGCTTTCCGGCGGTGCGGTCGTTCGTGTCGCCGCTCGCCGTGTTCGGCCGCAACATCCCCGTGGCGGCCCTCATCCCGCTGACGTTCTTCTTCTTCGGGATCGGCGAGTTCCAGAAGGTGATGTTCCTGTTCATCGCGAGCGTGGCCTTCGTGCTCAGCGACACGACCGCCGCGGTGCTCGAGGTGCCGGAGCGCTACGTCGACACGGCCCGCACGCTCGGCGCCTCGCGGCTGCAGATCATCCTCAAGGTGCTCGTGCCACTCGCCGCCCCCGCCATCTTCAACTCGCTGCGGCTGCTGTTCGGGATCGCCTTCGGCTACGTGATGCTCGCCGAGGTGGTGAAGTTCGGCGGCGACACCGGCGGCCTCGGCGACCTGATCAACGTGTCGCAGCGGCGGGGCGACCGCGAGCCGATCCTCGTGGTGCTCGTCGTCATCCCCATCGTCGCCTACGGCATCGACCGGGCGCTGTGGTGGCTGCAGTGCGACCTCTTTCCGCACCGCTACGGCGGCCGGGGCCTCCTGCCGCGGCTCGTCCGCCGCCTGCTCCACGGCTTCGCGCCGCTCACGGAGGCCGCCGGATGAGCGAGTCGTCGCAGGCGCCTGCGGCGGAGCGGCCCCCGGCGGTCGAGTTCCGCCACGTCACGAAGGTCTACGGCCAGGGCACGCCGCGGGAATACGTCGCCATCTCCGACGTGAGCTTCACGATCCCCGACGTCGTCGACAAAGGCGAGATCTCCTCGTTTCTCGGACCCTCCGGCTGCGGCAAGAGCACGGTGCTCCGGCTCGTGGCGGGCCTCGCGCCGCAGCATCCGCCGTCGAGCGGGACGGTCACGGTGCTCGGCCGGGAGATCCAGGGGCCGGGCGCCGACCGCGGCATGGTGTTCCAGGACTACACGAGCTTCGACAACCGCACCGTGCTCGACAACGTGGCCTTCGGCCTCGAGTGCCGGGGCGTGCCGCGGGCCGACCGGGAGGCCCAGGCCCGTGACTGGATCGCGAAGGTCGGCCTGAATCCGTCCCGCGACGCCGCGAAATATCCCCACGAACTCTCCGGCGGCATGCGCCAACGGGTGGCGATCGCCCGCACGCTCATCCTCCGGCCGCGGATCATCCTCATGGACGAGCCCTTCGGGGCCCTCGACCCGGCCACGCGGCTCGACATGCAGGACTTGCTCGTGCGGCTCTGGAACGAGGTC
>JBJTHX010000052.1:0-3478 GCA_046094745.1 Planctomycetia bacterium | reverse complement strand
GTCTACGTGCAGTACCTCAACTACTCCACCAGCCGCACCGAGGAGTTCACCGGCATCGATCGGGTGCTCTTCGACGGCGGCATCGGCGACGACGAGCTCGACGCCAGCGGCCTCAACGGCCTCCCCCTCGAGTTCGTCGGCGGCGCGGGCGACGACACGGTGCTCGTCGGTTCGGGATCGGCGACGCAGCTCAGCATCCTCGACGGCGGAGTTGGCAACGATCGGATCGAGGTCGCGGGCGGCGGCCGGTTCCGGATCCTCGGCGGCCTCGGCGACGACGAGATCGAGGCCGGCACGGGCACGGTCACGGTCAACGGTGGGGGCGGCAGCGACACGATCGCGACCGGTGCCGGCAGCACGGCCACCCTGGTCTTCGACCGCCAGTACGGTGCCGACACGCTCGATCTGTCGGTCGCGGCCCTTGTCAACCTGCTCGACTTCACCGAGTCGTCGTCGGGCGTCGCCGGCCTGCTCTCGGGCGCCGGCAGCACGATCGCGGCCGGGGCGGGCAACGTGGTCACGTTCAACCTGGCGGCGGCCACGGAAATCCGCGGCTCGCAGCAGCGGGACCGGTTCACGGTCACCAATCCCAACACGCGGGCCGCCAACGGCGGCCGCGGGCTCGTCCTCCGGGGCGGCCTGGGCGACGACGTCTACGAGATCATCGCCGACACGGTCTCAGGCGTCTCCGCCGACGGGATCACGATCGACGACATCCTGCCCCCGCTGGCGGCTGCCACCGCCGGTGACGTCACCCTCTCCGACGGCGACTGCGGCCACATCTGCGAGATCGAGGTGGACGACCCCGGCCTGGGCTACACCGTCGCCCCCGACGTGGTGATCGTCGACGAGACCGGCTCCGGAGCCCGGGCGGTCGCCAGCCTCGACGAGCAGGGCCGCGTGACGCGGATCATCGTCACCCGTGAGGGCCGCGGCTACACCAACCCGCAGGTGTTCCTGGTCAATCCGGCGAGCACCTCCGACAAGTTGGTCTTCACGTCCACGGCCGCGACCGCCACGCTCGACCGGGGCGGCAACGGCGCGGCGGGCGACTACCGGATCGCGACCGGCGGCAAGGATTTCAAGTTCGTCGGCTGGACCGACGTGGGCTCGATCCGCCCCGACGAGTTCGACACGAGCGAGATCGACAGCGTCACGGTCAACCTGCCCCTAGGGGTGTTCACGCTCGTCCAGAGCATCGACCTGTTCGACACCTTCACGGTCAACGCCCGCCGGATGGAGCAGAACGCCCGGATCGTGGCCGACACCGTGTCGCTCACGACCGACAACGGGTTCCAGGTGCGGCACGCGATCGACGCGGTCAACAACGGCGACGTCACCATCCGCTCCACGGGCAACAACCTCCTCAACTACGCCACCTCGTGGGCGAAGGCCGATGCCACGGTCACCTCCTCCGCGATCTCGGGCGTCACGCTGACGAACGCGGGCGACCACTACTGGTTCGCCCCGAGCGTCACGTTCGCCGGTGGCGGCGGCAGCGGGGCCCGCGCCCGGGCCACGGTCGCCAACGGCGAGATCACCGGGATCACGGTGCTCGGCGGCGGCTCGGGCTACTTCCAGTCGCCGCGGCCGCAGGTGGTGATCGCCCCGGCGGCGAGCATCCAGGTGGATGCCATGATCACGAGCACCAACCCCGGCTCGGGCGTGGGCTACGGCGACGGCCGGGGCCGCGTGCTGCTCTATGCCGACAAGGGCTCGGTGGTGACGGCGGGCGAGGTCTTCTTCCCGTTCGACACGCGCGACGGCGTGCCCCGGGGGGCCCGCACGATCGACTGGCTCGACGGCGACTTCCGCTACCGCTCGACGGTCGCCATCGACGACCTGCTGAACGCGACGACCCATCCCGGCATCTCGGTCGGTACCGGGGCCGAGTTCACGGCGGTCCTCGACGACGATGGCCGCGTGGTGGGATTCACGAAGGTGAGCGGCGGCAGCGGCTACACCTTCGACCTGCCGCCGAGCGTCGACATCGAGGGCCTCGCCACGGCCGTGGCGATCGTGGCCGGCGACGGCACGATCGAGGGCCTGCGGATCACCTATCCCGGCGAAGGCTACGGCCAGGCCCCGAGGGTCACGATCCGGCCCAACGGCTTCGGCCTGATCGTCGACTTCGACCTCGCCAACCCGGCGCTCGCCGCCGACGGCACGCCCCTCAACCGCGCGCCCCGCCAGGCGGCCGGCGGCCGGCTCGTCGCGGTGGCCGGCATCCAGATCGGCGATCCCTCCAAGCCGCTCAAGAGCGACGTGGAGACCTTCGTCGCCCAGACGATCCAGGCCGGCGGCAGCATCTCGCTCCTGGAGAAGGACGGGCTGCGGATCGGCCGCGACGAGGCGGTGGACGGCATCATCACCAGCGGCGGCAACGTCACGATCACGACCTTCGGCGGAGCCCTCGAGCTCGGCGCGCCGGTCCAACGCGTGGACGGCCAGGGTCGCCTCCTCTGGCAGGACGACGCGAAGACGATCCCGATCTATGAGCGGGACGCCGAGGGCAACATCGTCTACGAGGGGGGCCAGATCCGCGTCGGCGATGCGAGCGTGAAGCTCACGGCCGACGACATCGAGGTCAACGTGCCGCTCAACGACGGCCTGCTCGCCTCGACCGGCCGCGAGATCATCCTCCAGCCGGTCAAGGTGGATGCCGAGATCGGGCTCTCGGGCACCCGGGCCCGCGTCCAGGCGGTGATGACGGCCGGCGGCATCTCGGGCTTCACGAACGTCTGGGGCGGCCGCGGCTACCTGCCGGGCCAGCCTCCCACGGTGGTCGTCGCCCCGCCCGGCGAGCGGGCCTTCGGCACCGCGACCGCCCGCGCCGGGGCCGTGCAGTTCGTCGAGGTCGTGTTCGGCGGCACCAACTACACGACCGCTCCGGTCGTGACGCTGATCGGCGGCGGCATCGGCGGTGCGACCCCGGCCAACCCCGCCGTGGTGGAGGCGGTCGTCGGCGACGACGGCTCGATCATCGGCTTCACCGTCACCAGCGGCGGCTCGGGCTACGTCACCGCGCCCCGCGTGGACGTGGCCCTGCCGGGCCAGCAGGCCCGCGTGCGGGCGGTCCTTGCCGACAGCGCGAATGCCGACCCCGTCAGCGGCCGGTTGGCCGTCAGCCACTTCGAGATCATCCAGGCCGGCAGCAACTACACGGTCACCCCGCGGATCGAGGTGGCGGCGCCTTACGACTTCACGCTCGACGCCGACGAGATCGACCAGTTCAACGACTCGTTCGAGACCGTCACGATCGGGCGGATCGAGGGTGAGCACCTGTTCCACTCGCCCGAGGGCTCCTTCCGTGACGGCCTCGTGCTCCGCGCCCCGCGGGCCGGCGGCACGATCGACATGAACTCGCTCGTCTCGACGGGCTCGGTCTCGATCGTCGGCTCTGGCAACACCTTCCACTTCGACTCGGCGGCCGCCACCCTCTCCGGCACCTCAATCTCGATCGACGACAACGTGATCG
>JBJTHX010000051.1:0-14646 GCA_046094745.1 Planctomycetia bacterium | reverse complement strand
TCATCGAATACTCGAGTTTGTTTACGTTGGTGGTCAGTTCCGCGACCGCGTGCTCGGTGCGGCGCTGAGCCTCGGCGAGTTCTCCGACCCGCTGTTCAGTCTGCTGTTGGGCTTCGGCGAGCTTCTCGACGCGTTTTTCGGTCCGCTGCTGGGCTTCGGCGAGGTGTTCGACCCGCACCTCCGTGTGATGCTGGGCCTCCGCCAGCACCTGCTGCGAGTCGGCGAGCCGCTCGACCACGCCGCGCAGTTCGGCGAAGTCGTGCGGCGTCACGAGTTGGTCGTGCATCTCCACGTGGAGGCTCGCGATCAGTTCGGCCTGGTCGGGCGTGAAAGCAGGCTGCAGGCGGTTGCGGATTTCGGTGAGGCTCACCAGGGATTGTTCGCTCCTGATCGCGATCCGGACAACGTTCAAGTTTACCGGGGGCGTCGGCCCACCGGAGTACGTGTACGGATGTATATATCAGCGGCCGCGGGGTGTCAAGCGAAGGGGCTCGAGTCGCCCGCGTCGCCGAAGCCGATGCCGAGGGCCCGCGCGGCCTGCACGGCCGAGCCGTGCGGGTCTACGGTGGAGAGGTTCTCGATCGCGGCGGCGATCGGCACGCTCTCGATGTGCGGCGGGCGGTAGCAGACCATCTCGCCGAAGCGGCCCTCGTGGACGAGCCGCACGGCGTGAGCCCCGAACTGCGTGGCGAGCGTGCGGTCGAACGTCGTGGGCGCCCCGCCCCGCTGCAGGTGGCCGAGCACCACCGTTCGCACCTCGCGGTCGAGCCGCCGGGCGACCTCCCGGGCGACGATCTCGCCCACGCCGCCGAGTTTCACCTGGCGGCGTTCGCCCTGGCCCCCGTCGTGCACGAGCCCGCCGTCGGGCAGGCGGGCCCCTTCGGCCACGACGATGAGCGTGAACCGTTTTCCCTCGGCCTCGCGGTCGAGCACCTTCCGGCAGACGTGCTCGAAATCCCAGGCGATCTCGGGCAGGAGGATCACGTCGCCGCCGCCGGCGATCCCGGCGTGCAGGGCGATCCAGCCGGCGTGGCGGCCCATCACTTCGAGCACCATCACCCGCTCGTGGCTGGCGGCGGTGGTATGGAGTCGGTCGAGGGCGTCGGTGGCACAGGCGACGGCCGAGTCGAACCCGAAGGTGAAGGCCGTGAAGCCGAGGTCGTTGTCGATCGTCTTGGGCACGCCCACGACGGGCACGCCGTGCTCGTGCAACTGCTGGGCGATGGCCAGCGACCCGTCGCCCCCCACGCAGACGAGCCCCGCGATGCCGAGTTGTCGCACCGTCGCCGCGGCCTGGGCGAGGAGTTCGGGGTCGATGCCCACGCGATCGCCCATGCCGACGAGCGCGGAGAACCGTCCCTTGTTGGTGGAGCCGAGGATCGTGCCGCCCTGGAGGAGGATGCCGGCCGTGCTCTGGGCGGTGAGGGGCATGTAGGCCACGGGATCGACGAGCCCCTCGTAGCCCCGCAGGAAGCCGACGCAGTCGTAGCCGAGCCGTTCGGCGGCCTTGGTGGCGGCCCGGATGACGGCGTTCAGGCCGGGGCAGTCACCGCCGCCGGTGAGAATGCCGATCGTGGGTTTGCGGGGGGGCATGGGCGGTGCGTTGAACGAGTCGCGGATCGATGCCGCCGCACGCACGGCCGCCGCGTGGTCACTTCGCGTCCGGGGCGGCGATGTTCTTGAAAATGTAGAGATCCTGGCTGAACTGCCCGTAGGCCTTCACGACGCCGACATTGTGCCAGCGGTCATCGAGCGCCTTCTGGATCTGCGCGGCCATCTGCTGGTCTCCCCGGGCCATGATGCCAAAGTCTCGGGCGGTGAAGGTGAGGATCGGAGCCTTGCCGCCGCGAATGGCGTCGAAAAACCGCTGCTGATTCGTCACGCGATAGCGATCCACGAGTTCGTCGGGGAGTTGGGGAAAGCAACTCCAGTCACTGAGGTCGCAGCCCGGGTACACCTCGTAGCCGCCGTTGACGACGAGTTCCAGATTGAAGGACAGCAGTGAGTCGCCCGGCTTCGCGTGCCGTGCGATCTTGTCGACGGCTTCCGCCAGGAAATCCGGCTTGCCGGCCCGCAGGCCGCGCAGGCGCGGATTGATCTCGTTGAACGGGAGGCAGATCAGGGTGACGAGGGCGAAGGCGGCGAGCGCGGCAACCGGCTGCCGGAACAGCCCGTCGATGGCGGGGCGGAGAACCACGGCGGTGAAGACAATGGCGAAGACCGTGATCACCGACATGTGGGTGGGGTAATTCTCGACCTGCGACCAGTGCGCCAGGGCCGTGGCCCAGTAACTGCAGAGCAGCATGGCCGGAAATGCCAGTTCCGCCCACGCGCGACGGTCCGCAAGTCGCCGGCAGAACTGCACGATCGCCAGCGTAAAACAGAGCACGATCACGAACTGATTGCCGATCCAGCCGCGGATCGTCCACAGCAACCGTTCCCAACTCCACGCGGCGCCTCCCCAGTAGGCCTTGTGGGTCTGGTAAACGCCGAACAACATGTTGCCATCGGCCCAGAAGAACCAGACGACCATCGCGATCGCGAGCAGGTTGGCGGCGACGAGCAGGGCATACTTCGCCAACTGGTCGCGGCACTCCCAGGCCAGGTACACCCAGAGCACCCCCAGGGGAATCACGAGCGTGAGCCGCGTGAAAAGCGCCAGGGTCATGAGTGCCATCGAACAGCCCGCCCACAGCAGGGGCCGGCCACGATGGAGGGCGGGTGCACAAGACAAAGACGCACAGAGCAGGAAGTGACACAGCGGCTGCATCTTGATCGTCGTCAAATCTGAAATGGCGTGCGGGCTGGAAACCCACAGCAGCGCAACGGCCGCCGCCCCCCGGAGCCCGCCGAGGCGATGACCGATGGCCATCGAAAGCAGCATGCCGGCCACCGAGAGGACGATCGACAGTGCTCGACCGGACTCGATCGATGCTCCGAAAACCGCGAACCAGGCCGCGTACACGTAGGACATGAGCGGCATCTGCACGTAGAGAAAGTCTCGATACGGGCGCATGCCGCGGAGGACGTTCCGTGCCGCCAGCGAGTAGATCCCGTCGTCGCCGCAGTACAGCCATATCGGATAGGCCATCCACAGCGAAATGCCGACGTACAGGGCGACGAGCACGGCCAGCAAGACCGCCATGCCCCGATTGGCCTTCAGATCCTCGAGCAGGTTCATCGTCGTGCCTCCGCTCCGTCTGGCGCCGCGTGCATCGAGGATGGCCGCCGCACCCCGGCAAGCGGCTCGCGGAACCCGGTGCCGCACTGAGTGCGGCAACGCATCCTCCGCCGCCCGCTGGCTTTGGATTATGCTTTTGGAAACGGCGGGTTGCCAGCCGGGCCAGGGTTTACCAGGGATTCAAGTCATGAAGGTGGTCATTCTCTGTGGGGGCCAGGGCGCTCGCATGCGGGAGGAGACGGAGTATCGGCCCAAGCCCATGGTCGAAGTTGGCGAGCGGCCCCTGCTCTGGCACATCATGCGATCCTGCGGCCATCACGGACTCAACGATTTCGTGCTTTGCCTGGGCTACAAGGGGCGGATGATCAAGGATTACTTCCTCAACTACGACGCCGCGACGAGTGATTGCACCGTGACCCACGGTGTCCGGAGGGCCGTCACCTATCACCGCACGGAAGATCCCTTCGAGTTCACGGTTACGCTCGCCGACACCGGTGCCGACACGCTGACCGGCGGCCGCATCAAACGCGTGGCCCACTACATCGAGGACGACACGTTTCTCGTCACCTACGGCGACGGGCTCGCCGACGTCGACCTCGGGGCCCTCGTCGCCTTTCATCGCGCGCATGGCCGGATCGCGACGCTGACCGCCGTGCGGCCATACTCCCGGTTCGGTGTGACCTCGATCGACGACCAGTCCCGGGTGACCGCGTTTGCCGAGAAGCCGCGGGCCGACGGCTGGGTCAGCGCGGGGTTCTTCGTGTTCAACCGCCGGATCTTCGACTACCTCGATGGGGACCGGCAGATGCTCGAGGAGAAGCCACTGGAGCGACTCGCCGCCGATGGGCAGTTGATGGCGTACAAGCACGACGGTTTCTTCTTCGCCGTGGACACGTATCGCGACTTCCTGCAGGTCAACGACATGTGGAGGCGAGGCGAGGCGCCTTGGAAGGCGTGGGCATGACGCATCGCGGGCACCTGCGCGGGCGGCGCGTTTTCGTGACCGGCCACACCGGTTTCAAAGGCGCGTGGTTGGTGATGCTGCTCGACCGCCTGGGTGCCGAGGTGACCGGCTACGCGCTGCCGCCGGTCGCCGAACGCTCGCTCTTCGTGGATGCGGGAGTCGGCGACTTCCTCGTGGAGCACGTCACGGGGGACGTCCACGATCCGGCTGCCGTGGCGGGGGCGAGCCGCCGGGCGCGACCCGACGTCGTGCTTCACCTCGCGGCCCAGCCGCTCGTGCTGCTCTCGCATCGGCAGCCGTTCGAGACGTTCGCCACGAACGTCATGGGCACGGCGGCGGTGCTCGACGCCGTGCGCGGGCTGGCCGCGCCATGCGCCGTAGTCGTGGTCACCAGTGACAAGTGCTACGAGCCCCGCCCCGATGGACGTCCCCACACCGAGTCCGACCGGCTGGGTGGCCGTGACCCCTACAGCGCGAGCAAGGCCGCCGCCGAGATCGTCGTCGCCGCCTATCGGGCGAGTTTTTTTCCGATCGATCGGCTGGCGGAGCACGGCGTGCAGGTGGCCACCGTCCGGGCGGGAAACGTGATCGGCGGCGGAGATTGGGCCGAGGATCGAATCGTGACGGACATCGTGCGAAACCTGATGGCCGGCCGGCCGGTGCCCGTGCGGCATCCGGCGGCGATCCGCCCCTGGCAGCACGTGCTCGACCCGCTCAGCGGCTACCTCGAACTTGCCGGCAGCATGCTGGCGGAACCGAACGAGCGATGGTGTGCAGGCTGGAACTTCGGGCCGGCGGCGGGGCCGGATATCCCGGTCCGCGAACTCGTCGAGATGTTCATCGCGGCCTGGGGATCGGGCAGTTGGCGGGACGTGCACGATCCGCGCAGCCCCCTGGAGACGGCAGTCCTGCGGCTGTCCATCGACAAGGCCTGCGCGGGGCTCGCCTGGCGCCCGGCACTGTCGCCGGGTGACGCGATCCGTCGCACTGCGGCCTGGTATCGCGCCTACGCCGCACAGCCGGCGTCGGCCCGTGAACTTTGCCGGAGTGACATCGAGGCCCACCTGGCGACCTCCCCATCGGCCGAGGCCTGATCTATGGACACCCCCGCCACCGGTTCGGGAGAAGCCGCCGATGCATCGCGGACCGCCGCGGGCATGCGGGCCGAGATCCTTGCGCTCGTGCGGGAATACTGTCGGCAGGCGTTTCCGCCCCGGGATTTCCGGCCCGGAGACCCCGTGCCCGTGGCCGGCCGGGTGTTCGACGACCGCGACGTGACTTCGCTGGTCGACAGTGCGCTCGACTTCTGGCTCACCACCGGGCGGTTCGCCGAGGCGTTCGAGCAGCGGTTCGCGACACGGGTGGGAGTCCGGTGCGCGAGCCTGGTGAACTCCGGATCCAGCGCCAATCTGCTCGCCTTGACCGCGCTCACGTCCCACAAACTCGGAGACGCCCGGCTCCAACCGGGCGACGAGGTGATCACGGTCGCCGCCGGCTTCCCCACGACTGTGAACCCGATTCTCCAGAACGGGCTCGTGCCCGTGTTCGTGGACATCGAGCATCCCGAGAGCCGCGCGACGTACAACGTCGATGTGGACCGCCTCGCGGCGGCCCGGGGACCGCGGACACGGGCCGTGATGCTCGCCCATACGCTGGGCAATCCGTTCGACTGCGCGGCCGTCGCCGACTTCTGTGGCCGCCACGACCTGTGGCTCGTGGAGGATTGTTGCGATGCGCTGGGAGCGGAGTTCGCCGGCGCTCACGTGGGCCGGTTCGGCGACGTCGCCACCTGCAGCTTCTATCCCGCCCACCACATCACGATGGGCGAGGGCGGGGTGGTGTTCACCGACTCACCGCGGCTGGAAAAACTCGTGGAGAGTTTCCGCGACTGGGGCCGGGATTGCTGGTGTGAGCCCGGTCACGACGACACCTGCGGCAAGCGCTTCGACTGGCAACTCGGCGACCTTCCGCACGGATACGACCACAAGTACATCTACTCGCACATCGGCTACAACCTGAAATTGACCGACATGCAGGCCGCCGTCGGCGTATCGCAACTCGAGAAGCTCGACGGCTTCGTGGCGCGGCGGCGGCGGAACTTCCAGCGGCTCCGGACCGGGCTCGAACCGCTCCGGGACGTGCTGGTGCTTCCGGAGGCCACTGCCGGAGCCGATCCGAGTTGGTTCGGCTTTCCGCTCTCGATCCGGCCGAACGCGGCGTTCGACCGCCGGGCGCTGGTGCGGCACCTGGATGCCAAGGGCATCGGCACGCGCCAGCTTTTCGGGGGCAATCTCCTCCGGCAGCCCGCCTACCACGACCGGCCGCTGCGGGTGGCCGGCGACCTGCCCGGAGCCGACTATGTGATGCGGCAGACGCTCTGGCTGGGCGTGTATCCGGGCCTCACGGATGCCCACGTCGATTTCATGATAGAAACGATTTCGGCTTTCGCCCGCGGCTGAGCCGTGCCGCATTCGTCCCTCTCGGCCGCACGTGATGGCCCGACCTTCCGCCCCTTCCGCCACGTTCGCGATCACCGGCGCCACGGGATTCCTCGGCAGCCGCCTGGCCCATGCGTTGCACGCCCGCGGCCACCGGGTCCTGCTTTTCAAGCGCTCGACTTCCGACACGTCGAGAATCGCTTCCCTGTTGCCGGAAGTGCCGTTCTGGGATGTCGATGTCGCACCCGTGGCGGATGCCTTCGCGGCCCACGAGATCGAATGCGTCGTGCACTGCGCCACCGACTACGGCCGCCGGCCCGACTCGCTGGCGGCAGTGCTCGAGGCCAATCTGCTGCTCCCCCTGCGGTTGCTCGAGTCCGCCGTCGCGCACGAAGTCCCGTTCTTCGTCAACGTGGACACGCTGCTGGATGGGGATGTCAACGCCTACGCGCTGGCCAAGCGACAGATTCGTGAGTGGCTGCCATTGTTTGCGGCCTCGATCGGCATCGTGAACGTCGCACTGTCGAGCTTCTACGGCGCAGGCGACGACCCCGAGAAGTTCGTCCCGTCGCTCGTGCACCAAGCGCTGTCGGGCGCCCGCCGCATCGCCCTGACGCCGGGGGAGCAGGAACGCGATTTCGTCCACGTCGACGACGTGGTGGCCGCCTTCCTGACGGTGTTCGACGATCTCGGCCGGCGCCGTGGATGCGTTGGGCCGGACGGGCCGTCGGGCCCGGCGCTGAGGTACGAGGTGGGCACCGGGCGGCCGGTTTCGATCCGTGACCTGGCCACGGCGATTCGACGTCTCAGCGGCCGCTCGGATCTGCAGTTAGACTTTGGCGTCCTTTGCTACCGGCCCGGTGAGGTGATGCGGGTGTGCGCCGACATCGGGCCGCTGGAGCAGCTCGGCTGGGCGCCGCGGATCGGCTTGGAGGAAGGGTTGTCCCGCACCTTGCGCGAGGAGTCGGCCTTGGCTTGCCAGGCCGAAGAGCGTCGATGACCTTTCTCGTCACGGGTGGATGTGGTTTTCTCGGCGCCAATCTGGCTGCGGAGGCGATCCGCCGCGGCGGACGCGTGATCGTGGCGGACAACCTGAGTCGCGGTGGCGCGGACCGCAATCTCGCCTGGCTGCGGTCGCTGGGAACTGTCGACTTCGTGCATCTCGACGTACGCCTGGCGAACGACGTGAGCCGGGTCATGGCCGCGGCCCGACCGTCCTGCATCTTCCACGTCGCCGGACAGGTGGCGATGACCACGTCGCTGGCCGACCCACGACGCGACTTCGAGATCAACGCCCTGGGGACGTTGAACCTGCTGGAGGCGGTGCGGCAGCACTGTGCCGAAGCCGTCGTGCTCTACTCGTCGACCAACAAGGTCTACGGCGATCTGCCGACGCTCCGTTACGAGGAGAAGGAAACCCGCCATATCGCGGTCGATTATCCGGCCGGCTTCGCCGAATCGCTCCCCTTGGAGTTCTGTTCGCCCTACGGCTGCTCAAAAGGGGCGGCCGACCAGTACATGCTCGACTACGCCCGCGTGTTCGGCCTGCGAACGGCGGTCTTTCGGCACTCTTCGATCTGTGGCTCCCGGCAGTTCAGCACCTTCGACCAGGGATGGGTGGGCTGGTTCGTCCGCCAGGCGATCGCTACCCGGCGCGGCGAACTCGCCGAGCCATTCACGATCTCGGGCGACGGAAAGCAGGTTCGGGACGTGCTGTTCGTCGACGACATCGTGCGGTGTTACTTCGACGCCGCTCGGAACGTCGACCGGGTGCGTGGTCAGGCCTTCAACATCGGCGGCGGCATGAAGAACAGCCTCTCGCTGCTCGAGTTGTTCGCCAGGCTCGAGGAGCGATGCGGTGTGCGCCTGAGTTTTCGCCGGCTGCCGTGGCGCGAGAGCGACCAGAGAGTGTTCGTGGCCGACACGGCCAAGGCCGCGGAACACTTCGGCTGGGAGCCACGAATCGGCTTGGACGAGGGCCTGGATGTCATGATCGAATGGGTGTCCGGCCATGGGTGAGGCATGCGGGCTCTCGGTCGTGCTGCCGGCCTACATGGAGGAAGAGAACCTGCGGCTGCTGCTGCCGCGCATCACCCGCACGCTCGAGGCGCTGGGCATCTCCTGGGAGGTCATCGTGGTCGATACCGCGGTCCCCTTCGACAAGACGGCGGAGGTCTGTCGGCTGCACGGCTGCGAGTGCGTGCCGCGTCAGGGTGGGGATCATTTCGGCGACGCCGTGCGTACCGGCATTGCGCGGACGGTCGGCGAGTGCGTGATTTTCATGGACGCCGATGGATCCCACCCGCCGGAGTTCCTGGCAGACCTCTGGCAGCATCGCGGCGCGGGTGACGTGGTGGTCGCATCCCGTTACGTCGCCGGCGGTGCGACGGAGAATCCGCGGCTTCTCGTCTGGATGAGCCGGATGCTGAACGTCTCGTACTCGACGTTCCTCGGCCTCGAGTGCCGCGATGTGTCGAACAGCTTCAAGCTCTACCGCGGCATGGACCTGCGGGGGCTCGATCTCGTGTGCGATCACTTCGATATCATCGAGGAGATCCTCTACAAGTTGCGGCAGCGAAACCCCGCCCTGCGGATCCGGGAAATCCCCTTCACGTTCAAGAAACGCATGTTCGGCGAGACGAAACGCAACCTCCTCGCGTTCATTCTCAGTTATGCGTACACCATGATTCGGCTGCGGTGCCTGAAGTCGGCACGGCCTCCCGTGAACGATCGTGGGGAGTGAGTCGCGGAGTGTCCCAGGAATGGCGAGCGGTTGCATGAGCAAGATCAGAGCCCTCTCCGAGTTGGGGTCGACGCTGGCTGCGGGCCGCAGTCCGCAGCGCCGCATCGTCCACTGCCACGGCGTCTTCGACCTGCTCCAAGTCGGGCACCTGCGGTATTTCCAGGAAGCCAAGGCGATGGGCGATGTGCTCGTCGTCACGCTCACGACCGACAAGCACGTGAACAAGGGGCCGCACCGGCCCGCGTTCCCCGAGCAGTTGCGGGCCGAGGTGCTCGCCGGCCTCGAGTGCGTCGACTTCGTCGCCGTCAACCCGCACCCGACCGCCGTCGAGGCGATCCGGCTCATCAGGCCCGACGTCTACGTCAAGGGCCCGGACTACGCCGACAAGTCGCAGGACGTCACCGGCAAGATCCACGAGGAGGAAGAGGCCGTCAGGGAGGTCGGCGGCCGGATCGCCTTCACGACGGGCGAGATCTTCAGCTCGACGCACCTCATCAACCAGCACATGAGCACGCTCCCCACGGAGGTGCAGGCCTACCTCACCGACTTCGCCCGGCGGCATCCCGTCCGCGAGGTGCTCGATTTCGTCGACAAGGCCCGCGGGCTGAAGGTGCTGCTCGTCGGCGAGCCGATCATCGACGAATACGTCTACTGCGAGGCGATCGGCAAGTCATCGAAGGAGCCCACGCTCGTCGTCAAGCAGGTCGCGAGCGAGAAGTTCACCGGCGGCATCCTCGCCGCGGCCAACCACGTCGCCGGGTTCTGCGACCAGGTGGGCGTGATCGCCCAGTTGGGCACCGAGGGCTCCCACGAGGCGTTCATCGAAGGGCGGCTCAAGCCGAACGTCCGCCGCATGTTCCTGCACCGACGGAACTCCCCCACGATCGTCAAGCGCCGGTTCGTCGAGAACTACTTCTTCCTCAAGATGCTCGAGGTCTACGAGATCAACGACGCGGCCCTCTCGCCCGAGGAGGACGAGGCCGTCTGCCAGGCGCTCATGGAGCAGGTGCCCAAGTACGATCTCGTGATCGTCATCGACTTCGGCCATTCCATGCTCTCGGAGCGGGCCCGGACGATCATCCGCGAGCGGGCGAAGTTCCTGGCGGTGAACGCCCAGTGCAACGCCGGCAACCTTGGTCACAACGCCCTCTCGAAATACCCGGGCGCGCACTACATGACGGCCACCGAGACGGAGGTGCGGATCGAGTCACGCGACCGCCACGGGGCGATCCAGGCCCTGTCCCGCGAGGTCTACGAGAAACTCGGCTGCCGTTCGCTGGCGGTCACCCGGGGCCGCACCGGTTGCCTCGTGTGCGATCCCGCCGCGGGCCTGATCGAGGTTCCGGCCGTCGCCGGGAAGGTGGTGGACCGGATCGGGGCGGGCGACGCGTTCCTCTCGATATCGGCCCTCCTGGCCGCACAGGCCGCGCCGCCGGAGGTGGTGGGATTCGCCGGCAATGCCGCCGGCGCCCTGGCCGTGGCGTCGGTCGCCAACCGCGACGCCATCGACCGCGTGGCCTTCGTCAAGCAAGTGGAATCGCTGCTGAAGTAGCGACCCGCCGGGCACGAGGTAGAGTGGAGTTTCCGGTTCGACTCGCGCGAGCGGGTGAGCCGGCCCTGCATGCATGGAAGGCCGCATGACCGCCAAACGTTTTGAAAAGGTCGCCGTGATCGGTGGGGCCGGCTACGTCGGTGCCGTGCTCGTGCCGCGGCTCCTCGCCGAGGGCTACGAGGTGGTGGTCCTTGACCTCTTCATCTACGGCGAGGAGCCGCTCGCGGCAGTCCGCTCCAATCCGCGGCTCACGGTCATCAAGGGCGACGTCCGGGACCAGGGCGACGTGCGGCAGGCCGTCCACGGCTGCGAGGCCGTCATCCACCTGGCCTGCATCTCCAACGACCCGAGCGTGGAACTCGACCCGCAACTCAGCCAGTCGGTGAACTTCGACTCCTTCGGGCCGTGCGTGAAGATCGCCAAGGCGGCGGGCGTGCGGCGGTTCATCTTCGCCTCCAGCGGCAGCGTCTACGGCGTGAGCGATTCGCCGCAGGTGACGGAAGATCATCCGCTCGTGCCCGTCTCCCTCTACAACAAGTACAAGGCGGCCTGCGAGCCCGTGCTCTTCGCCGAGCAGTCGCCCGCGTTCACGACGGTGGCGGTCCGCCCTGCCACGATCTGCGGCTACTCGCCCCGGCAGCGGCTCGACCTCACTGTCAACATCCTCACGAACCACGCCGTCAACAACGGCAAGATCACGGTCTTCGGCGGCGCCCAGATGCGGCCGAACCTCCACATGCAGGACATGGTGGACCTCTACTGCCTGCTGCTCGAGGTTCCCGACGACACGATCGCCGGGCAGGTGTTCAACGCCGGCTACCAGAACTACACCGTGGCCGACACGGCGGAGGTGATCCGCGAGGTGGTGCGGCAGGAGATGCCGGAGAAGGGCGAGATCGAGATCGTGACCACGCCGTCCGACGACATCCGCTCCTACCGGATCAACTCCGACAAGATCCGCCGCGTGCTCGATTTCGCCCCGCGGCACACGATCGAAGACGGCGCCCGCGACCTCATCAAGGCGTTCCGGGCCGGCAAACTTCCCGACTCGATGACCGACATCCGCTATTCGAACATCAAGATGATGAAGGCGATCCAGCTCAAGTGAATGCCAGGGAGCAGATGAAGCGGTATCGAGTGCAGCCCGGAGTCCCCCGGCTCCCGCCGGGGGCTTTTTGGGGCAGGGGAGGCCCGTTCGTAGATGGCCGCTGAAACCTTCGTCGTCCTCGGCAGCAACTCGTTCTCGGGAGCGACGTTCGTCGCCACCGCGCTGGCGGCGGGGGCCGACGTCGTGGGAATCAGCCGGTCGCCGGAGCCCGACGAGGCCCTGCTGCCCTACAAGTGGGCGCCGCACGAGCGGTTCACCTTCCACGCCCTCGACTTCAACCGCGACCTCGACCGGATCGAGGCGGTGATCGCCGAGCGGCGGCCGGATTCCATCGTCAATTTCGCCGCCCAGAGCATGGTCGCCCAGAGCTGGCAGAACCCCGACCACTGGTACCAGACCAATGTCGTCGCCACGGCCCGGCTCGTCGACCGGCTCAAGAAACTCGACTGCCTGAGGAAGTTCGTCCAGATCTCGACCCCGGAGGTCTATGGCTCCACGAGCGGCCTGGTGAAGGAGACGGCGGCGTTCCATCCGAGCACGCCCTACGCCGTGTCGAAGGCCGCCTGCGACATGAACCTGCTCGCCTATCAGAAGGCCTACGGCTTCCCGGTGGCATTCACGCGGGCGGCCAACGTCTGCGGCCCGGGCCAGCCGCTCTACCGGATCATTCCCCGGACGGTGTTTTGCGTCCTCACGGGCCAGAAACTGAAACTGGAGGGCGGCGGCACGAGCGTGCGGTCGTTTATCCACATGCGGGACGTGGCCGAGGGCACGCTCGAGGTGGCCCGCCGCGGCACGCCCGGCGACGTCTACCACCTGGCCACGGACAAGAACCAGACGATCCGCGAGGTGGTCGAGGAGATCTGCCGGCAGATGGGGGCCCGGTTCGAGGACTGCGTCGAGACCACGCCCGCGCGGCTCGCCCAGGACCCGGCCTATCTGCTCGACTGCACGAAGGCCCGCACCGAGTTCGGCGGGCCGCCGAAGCTCACGGTCGCCGACGTGATCCGCGAGACGCTCGACTGGATGCGGAAGAACCTCGACCGCCTGCGAACGATCCCCGCCGACTACGTGCACAAGGCATGACCCGATCTGGAACCACCGCCGAACTTGCCGCGATCTCCCGCCGCATCCGCGCGCGGGTGGTGGAGATGTCGCACGTGGCCGAGACGCCCCATCTGGGCTCGTCGCTCTCCTGCGTCGACATGCTCGTGGCCGCATACTGGGGAGCGCTCCGCATCGACTCCAAGAGTCCGCTCGACCCGAACCGCGACCGGTTCATCCTCTCCAAGGGCCATGCCGCGACGGCGCTCTACGCCACGCTTGCCGAACGCGGCTTCTTCGATCCCAAGTTACTCGACACCTACAACGAAGACGGCGCGGCCCTGCCGGAGCACCCCGGCCTGCAGTGCGTGCCCGGCGTGGAGGCGGCCACTGGCTCGCTTGGCCACGGCCTCCCGACCGCCCGCGGCATGGCCCACGCCGCGCGGATCGAGGGCCGGCCCACCCGCTGCCTCGTGCTCATGAGCGACGGCGAGTGCGAGGAGGGCTCGGTGTGGGAGGCGGCGATGTTTGCCCCGGCCCAGAAGCTCGACACCGTGACCGTGATGATCGACTACAACAAGTGGCAGGCCACCGGCCGCAGCGACGAGATCATGGCGCTCGCGCCGCTGGTCCAGAAATGGCAGGCCTTCGGCTGGGACGCCTGCGAGGTCGACGGCCACGACCTCGACGCCCTGCTCGCGGCCCTGCGGCTCGAGCCCGACGGCACGAGCCGGCCGCGGGCGATCGTCTGCCACACCGTGAAGGGGAAGGGAGTGTCGTTCATGGAAGACGACAACAACTGGCACTATCGAATCCCGACCGCCGAGGAAGTGGAAAAAGCCCGCGTCGAACTCTGGCAGGCCTGACCCACCGCCCATGCGCAACGCCTTCGCCGCCGCCATCACCGACCTCGCCGCCAAGGACGAAAGGATCGTGCTCCTCTCGGGCGACATCGGCAATCGTCTGTTCGACACCTACCGCGAGCGGTTCCCGAGCCGGTTCTACAACTGCGGTGTCGCGGAGGCGAACATGACCGGCATGGCGGCCGGCCTCGCCCTCTCCGGTCTGCGGCCGTTCACCTACACGATCACGCCCTTCGCGACCACGCGGGTGATCGAGCAGATCCGCGTGGACATCTGCTACCACGACGTGCCGGTGGTGATCGTGGGCACCGGCAGTGGCCTCTCCTACGCATCGCTCGGCCCCACGCACCATTCCTGCGAAGACGTGGGCATCCTCCGATGCCTCCCGAATCTCACGGTTCTCTGTCCCGCCGACGCCATGGAGGTGGGGCCTGCGATCGAGGCGGCCCTCGCGCTTCCCGGGCCCGTCTACATCCGCCTGGGCAAGAAAGGGGAGCCGACGATCCATGAGAAGCCGCCCCGCATCGAGGTCGGCCGCGGCCTCGTGATGCGCGACGGCACCGACGTCTGCCTGCTCGGCATGGGCACGATGACGGCCACCGCACTCGAAGCGGCGAAACTGCTCCAGGGGCACGGCATCTCCGCCCGTGTCGTCAGCATGCACACGGTGAAGCCGCTCGACGACGCCCTGCTCCGCGAGAGCTTCGACCGGTTCAAGGTGGTGGCCGTCGTCGAGGAACACAGCGTGATCGG
>JBJTHX010000050.1:0-4457 GCA_046094745.1 Planctomycetia bacterium | reverse complement strand
CTTCCTGCATGAACTCGCGATGTCGAAGTCCCACGCCCGCTGGGCGACCTCGGCGACCCTGCTCGCGATGACGGTGGGCATGCTCGCGGGGGGCGTGCTGACCGACTGGACGCGGCAGCACTGGCTCGGAAGGTGGGGGCGGATCGCGATTCCCATCGCCGGCATGGCCGCCAGCGCGGTGTTCGTCGTGCTGGCCGTCGCGGGGGTCGGTCGCGCCGCGGCGGTCGCCTGCTTCGCCCTGTCGATGGCGACCCTGGGGATGAGCGAGGCGGCCTTCTGGGTGACGGGCGTGGAACTCGGCCGTCGTTGGGGCGGCACGACCGGAGCCCTGCTCAACACCGTGGGCAACGCGGGCGGACTCGTCGCGCCGGTCGTGACCCCGCTGTTCGCGGACCAGATGGGCTGGCACTGGGGCCTCCGCCTCGCCGGCGGCCTGTGCCTCCTCGGCGGGCTGTGCTGGCTGGGCGTGGCCGCGGACGACCGGCCTTCCCAGGCCGCACCGTCCGCCTGACCGGCCGGGGACTGCGAACCCTGCCAGCCGCCGGTCGGCCAGGATTTCCTCTGCGGCCGCTGCCGCACCAGCGGGCTCTACGGCGGCGCCGAAGTCATGTGGCTCAGGCCGTTCGCTTCCGGATTCACGCCGGTCGTGCTCGATGCGTCGTCGGCCGACGAGTTTCTGCCGGGCTGGCGGCTGTGGGGCGGTTACCAAAACGCCGACGGCCTGGGCTGGCGGGTGAGTTGGTGGCAGTGGGACCAGCTCTCCTCCGGCAGCAGCGACACCTTTGGGAAGAACACGGCCGCGGACATCCGCCTGGTGTTCCAGAAGCTCGACCTCATGGCCACGCAGTTGATCTCGTTCCGGCGCTGGGACCTGATGATGCTCGGCGGCGTCACCTACGCCGGCAACTCGTTCAACACGAATCTCGCGAACCTGGACGACCCCGCCAACGTCTTCGCCGGCACCAGCCGATTCGACGGCTGGGGGCTCGCGGCCGGCTTGCTCGCCTACCGCGACGTCCCCTGGCTCACCGGCGTGACGGGCTACGGCGGCATCCAGTGGTCGGGCGTCTATGGCAACAGCAACATCTCCCAGAAGGACAGCGCCGATCCGCTGCAGAGCATCGACATCAACGGCACGATGCTCAACATCCTGGAACTGCGGGTGGGAGCCCAGTACGAGCGGCGGATCGGTCGGGGGGCGATCGGGTTCGTCTCCGGGGGCTTCGAGGCGCAGTACTGGTCGGGATTCGGAAGTTCGTTCTTCGACGAGTTCGCCTTGCTGACCGGCGGCGACGTCGGGCTGGTCGGATTCACGCTCGGCACCGGAATCCGGCGCTAGGCCGTCGCGTCCGGGGCCGGGCTCCGCGGGCTATTGGCCGCTGCGCGGCGGCCCGAGGTGCGCGTCGAGAAATCGGTAGGCGACCTCGCGGGTGGCGGCGGGGAAGTCGTGGGCGGCGTCGGGGTAGTGGGCCTGCAGGTTGTCGGCCGCGCCGTGCAGTTCGTACACGGGCCGGGCGGCGGCGATGCAGTCCTGCACGCCCGACATGTCGAAGTTGTCGTCGCGCTCGGGCGCGCAGGCGAGGAACGGCCGCGGTGCGAAGGCCGCCACGATCTCCGTGAAGTCGAACGGCATCTCGTCGGGGTTCTCGTGGTGCACGGTGCGGATGCGGGGCATGTAGCACCCGGCGGTCCAGCCCTTGAGCGCGCCGCCGCGGTACTTGTGGAACCGGGTGAATCCGCAGCTCGACACCAGGGCCTTGATGCGGGGATCGAAGGCCGCGGTGAACATGGTGTTGTGCCCGCCCAGCGAGTGCCCGATGCAGCCGATGCGTGCGCCGTCGACCTCGGGCAGGGACTCGAGCAGGTCGATCGCCCGCATGTTGTCCCAGATCGCCTTCATCGTGCCGCTGGCGTACGAGGGATCGGCCGCGAAGTCGTGGCGGTAGTCGCCGAAGGACGGGTAGTCGGGCGCCAGCGTCACGTAGCCGCGGCGGGCGAGGTGCAGGGCATAGTGCAGGTCCGGGCGGTCCCCGAGCCCCGCGGGCTCTCCCTTCCCGATCTTCGTCGTCGGGTGCAGGCACAGCACCGCCGGCCGCTTCGGCTCCCCGGCCGCGCCGGGAAGCAGGAGGTAGGCGGTGACGCGGGTCCCCGCCTCGGTCGCGTAGGAGATCTTGCGGCGGCGGATGCCGTCGACCTCCACTTCCTCGAGCACCTCGGTCGCCAGCGGCACCCGCCGGTTCGCCGCCGGCAGCGGGCCCATCACCGCCTGCATGTGGGCCAGGATGTGTGCCCGGCGCTGCTGCCAGTTGGCCGGCGTCCGCACCGGCACCTTGTGACCCTGGTCGTCGAGGAAGTAGCCGAGGTCCTGGTGCTCGGCATAGTGGGGGGCCGGATCGGCGGCCGCCACCGGCAGCACCAGGCAGGCAACCAAAGCGAGAGCGAACGCCCCGGACCTGCCGCTCGTTGCGTGGGCACGCACGATCATCGCTCAACCTCCAGCCGCAGGAGTGGTCCTGCGCGGACCGACGCCGTCGTGGCAGGTGATCATCGCGGAAAGTCGACCAGGCTGCGGCAGCGTCAGCGAGCGGACGAAGCGATCCAAACACCCGGGCCACCGGGCGGCGGCCGGCACTGCCGGGGGCTGACACGACGAATATACTAGCTCCGCCTGCGGAGGCGACGCACGTCGCGGCGTCGCCGGCCGGGCCGCGGAGGACGTCATGACGATCGCGCATTCCGCCTGCACCGGCTCCGTCGGCGTCGCCACGACCGACATCACGCCGCCGGTCGGGATCTTCTGCCGCAACTGGGGCGCTGCCCGGCACGACGTGGCGCGGGGCATCCACCGGCCGCTGTCGCTGACGGCGCTGGCGATCCGCGACGTCGCCGGCGGGGTGCCGCTCGTGCTGCTCGACGCCGACCTGGGGTGGTGGGCCAGCATTCCCCACGAGCGGGCGTTCCGCGGCCGCGTGTGCGCGGCCCTCGGCCTGCCCGAGGAGCGGCTGTTCTCGTGCGTCTCGCACAGCCACTCGGCCCCGCCGCTCTGCCCGCCGGAGCCGCAGTGGCAGGGGGGCGACCTGCTGGCGGCGTACCTCGCATCGCTCGAGGGCTGGATGGTGGAGACGGCCCGCCGCGCGATCGCGAACCTCGCCCCGGCCACGATCGAATGGCACCGCGGCCGGTGCGGCCTGGCCGCCAACCGCGACCTTCCCGACCCGGCGCCGCCGTCGGGCCCGCGGCTGGTCTGCGGCTTCAATCCGGCGATCCCCGCCGACGACACGCTCCTCGTCGCGCGGATCACCGACGCCGCGGGCGGCCCGCTGGCCGCGATCGCCAACTATGCCTGCCATCCCACGACCCTCGCCTGGGAGAACGACCTCGTCTCCCCCGACTTCGTGGGCGAGATGCGGGCCACGGTGGAGCGCGGGGGCGCGGGCCTGGGGCTGTTCCTCCAGGGTGCGTCGGGGGAACTGGGGCCCCGTTACCAGTACGTGGGCGACCCGGCAGTCGCCGACGCCCACGGCCGGGAACTGGGCCACGCGGTCCTGGCCGCCGTCCACGCGATGGAGCCGCCGGGAGAGCGACTCGTCTTCGACCGGGTGGTCGAGTCGGGGGCGCCGCTCGCGGCCTGGCGGCGGGAGCCCCGGCCCGCGACGCCGCTGATGCGAAGCCTCGCGGCGCGGCGGCGGATCGTCGACATCCCGCTCAAGGCATGGCCCTCCGCCGCGGAGTTGGCCGCCCAGTTCGCCGCCTGCACCGACCGGGCGCTCGCCGAGCGGATCCGGCGGAAACTGCGGATCCGCGAGGCGCTCGGCGACGGCGCGACCTTCGGGCTGCCGATCTGGGGCTGGCGGATCGGCGAGGCGCTCCTGCTGGGCACGATGGCCGAGGCGTATTCCTCGCTCCAGGCCCGGTTGCGGACCGCGTTTCCCGACCGCGAGGTGGCCTGGCTGAATCTCGTCAACGGCGCGGTCGGCTACCTGCCCCCGGCGCCGCTCTACGACGTCGACGTCTACCAGGTCTGGCAGACGCCGTTCGACCGCGGCTGCCTGGAAGCGGTCGGGGCGGCGGCGATCGACCTGGGCCGCGAACTCCTGGCGTCGTGAGCGGACCGCGGCCCGGCCGCGGGCCCGCACCGCCTACGCGATGATGGCGTCGATCGGCGTGCCGTGGTCGATCGCCAGCCGCTTGCGGCCCGGGACCTCGAGCTTTCGCGAGTCGAGGCCGAGGAGCTGGAGGATCGTGGCGTGGACGTCGGTCACGTAGTGGCGGTGCTCCACGGCGTGGAAGCCGAGTTCGTCGGTGGCGCCGTGGGCGACGCCCCCCTTGATCCCGCCCCCGGCCAGCCAGACGGAGAAGGCGAAGGGATGGTGGTCGCGGCCGTCGCCGCCCTGCGAGCCGGGCGTGCGGCCGAACTCGGTGCAGAAGACCACGATCGTCTCGTCGAGCAGGCCGCG
>JBJTHX010000049.1:0-5614 GCA_046094745.1 Planctomycetia bacterium | reverse complement strand
ATTTGTGCCTGGCCGGAACGCACGCCATGGTGATTCGGGATGCTTCGGGAACCTGGCACCTCGAGGCCCAGCCCTCGATCAACGGCGTATGGGCGAAAGTCGAGGCCGTGAACCTTACGGGCAATTGCCTTTTTCAGTGCGGTGAACAGCGATTTCGCTTCCGACTCCCGGTGACTGAGGCGGGCTAGAGAAGAAGCAGGGGTTTCCCAAAGCGGTTGCACCAAGTCCGCCTGGATACCGGGCGACGAACCGCGTCGCTTCCATCAGGTTCGACGCCATCCCGCGCGCGGGGCGGCATGCACCTGCGGCGCGGCACCGCCCGCGAGGCGGTCGCGGGCGACCGCGAGGGCCGGGCCGGCCAGATGCTCGATCGCCAGCTCGAACCGCGTCGACTGGTTCGGGGCCAGCGACACGACGCGGCCCTGCGCCTCCTCGAACGACCGCGGGTTCGGGTAGTTCGTCCCCGGCTCGAGACCCGTCACGTAGCCGTCCGCCAGCCCCCCCTGGTTCTTCCACAGCGTGAAGCAGGGGAGGGTGTCCGCCCGCCACTCGACAGCCGCCCCGTGCCGTCCCTCCGGCGCCACGAGGATCGCCGCCGCGCGGCCGTCGGCCTGCGGCCGCAGCCGCAGGAAGTGGACCTGCTCGCCGCGGCCCGCCCGCGGGGCGTCGTAGCGGCTCCAGGTCGGCAGGTCGGGCACTGCCGCCGCGTCCCGCGGCGCGAGTTCCTCGACGGCCGCCACGACCTCGCTGCCGGGCCCGAGCAGCGGCGGCCCGAAGTTGACGTGGTACAGCATCTGCATCGTGGCCGGGCGGTCGGAAATGTTGCGCACGGTGTCGGTCCACGACACCCGCTGCCGGCCGGCCGCCACGGTCAGCGACGTCGTCATCTGCAGCGCGTGGCAGAGGAACCGCGTCTCGTCGACGGCGCCGGTGAGCGTGATCGTGCCGGCCGCATCGTCGAGGGTGACGTCGAGGTGGTGGGCCGGGAGGTTCGCGATCCGGCCGTGGAGCCCGTGCCGCAGCCGGCCGGAATCGTCGAAGTCGGGGGCGCCGTTGCTCACGAGCCCACAACGGGCGACGAGTTCGTCGAAGCCGTCGAGCCAGCCGATGCCCGACGGCTCGGCGAGCGGCACGAACCGCGGATGCACTGGACCGTGCACCGGCGACTGCCAGCCGAGTTCGACGCCGCCGGCGACCACCTTCCAGATGCCCAGGCCCCGATCGGGGAGGACGAAGACCTTCGTGTCGCCCGCCACGAGTTCGACCAGGAGCACGCCGTCCCGCCGGCCGCCCGACAACCGTCGCGAATGGACGGCCAACGGGCCGGCCGTGACGTCGACCCGGTCCGCTGCGGAAAACGAGGCGGACCGGTGGGACGTGATCAGCTGCAGGGTCTGGGCCGCCATGCGTCGCGCTCCCTGGGGTCGGCCGCCGGTATGGCGGCCCGGCCGTCATGGTAGCAGCGGTGATGCGGCAGACGGGTTGAACCGGGCCGCCCAGAAGGTCAAATGGCGGTCCGGGCCGCGGTCGCCGCAGCCTCCCCGTCGCCTCCCGAGCGATCCGATGAACGACCTGAAGATCTTCAGCGGCCCGGCGAACCCGGCGCTGACGCAGGACATCTGCCGCTACCTCAACCTGCCGATGGGCAAGATCTCGCTGGGGCGGTTCCCCGACGGTGAGATCTCCTGCAAGATCGATGAGGACGTCCGCGGCCGCGACGTGTTCATCGTCCAGCCGACCAGCCCGCCGGTCAACGAGCACCTCATGGAGTTGCTCGTGATGATCGACAGCTTCAAGCGGGCCAGCTCGTTCCGAATCACGGCGGTGATCCCCTACTTCGGCTACGCCCGCCAGGACCGCAAGGACGCCGGCCGCGTGCCGATCACCGCCAAGCTCGTGGCCAACCTGATCGTGCGGGCCGGGGCCGACCGTGTGCTCGCCATGGATCTCCACGCCGCCCAGATCCAGGGCTTCTTCGACGTGCCCGTGGACCATCTCTACGCGGCCCCGGTGCTCAACAACCACCTCCAGTCGCTCGACATCCCCAAGGACGAACTCGTGGTGGTGAGCGCCGACGAGGGAGGCATCAAGCGGGCCGTGGGGCACGCCAACCGGATCGGCGCCCCGCTGGCGATCATCGACAAGCGGCGGCTGTCGGCGGAGAAGATCCAGAGCGCCAACATCATCGGCGCGGCGGTCGAGGGGAAGACGGCGATCCTGTTCGACGACATGATCAGCACCGCGGGCTCGATCTGCGGGGCGGCGGACGTGCTCCACAAGCACGGGGCGCGGGCCATCCACGCCTTCGCCACGCACGGCCTGCTCGTCGGCCCGGCGATCGAGCGGCTCAAGCAGGCCCCGTTCAAGAGCATCGTGATCACCGACTCGATCCCGCTCACGCCGGGCAAGATGCTCGCCAACATCTCCGTGCTCTCGGTCGCCAGCCTCCTGGGCCAGGCGATCAAGCGGATCCACCGCAACGAGTCGGTGAGCATGATGTTTCAGTAGATCGCGCCCGCCGGGCCATCCATGGCCCCGGCGGGCTTACGGAACCTCCGCGACCTCACGGTCGCTGCGGTTCCCGCGGGCCCGGCCTCCAGCCGGGCGGCGACGCGGCGGGGGCAACCCCGACCCGCCGCATGTCCTTCCACCCTGCATCCGAACGAAGGCCGCGGAAAGTCGCCATTTTCGCGGTCGTGAGGCGACGCGGCTTGCGGATTCGAGGCCGAACGGCAGAATAAGGGGCTCGATTTTCCAGGAGCCCGCCATGAGCGATACCCTCGACGTCACCCTTCGCAAGGACATCGGCAGCCGTGCCTCCAGGCGGCTCCGCCGGGAGGGCCGCGTGCCCGCGATCCTCTACGGCCACGGCGAGAAGAGCGTCGGCCTGTCGACGAATCGTGACGCCGTCCTGGCGATGATCCGCCACGGCAGCCGGTTCGTGGAACTCACCGGCGCGGTCACGACCGCGGCGGTCGTCCGCGAACTGCAGTGGGACACGTTCGGCATCGAGCCGGTGCACGTCGATTTCCTGCGGGTCAGCAAGACCGACCGCGTGAAGGTGAAGGTGCCGATCGACATGAAGGGCGAGTGCCCAGGCCAGCGGGCCGGCGGCGTGCTCAACCTCGTGATGCACGAACTGGAGATCGAGTGCACCGCCGACACGATCCCGGACCACATCCATGCCCTGGTGGGCCAGCTCGAAATCGGCCATTCGATCAAGGTCCACGACCTGCAACTGCCGCCGGGCGCGCGGGCCGTCACGGCCGGCGAAGAAACAGTCGTCACCTGCCTGATGCCGGCCAAGAAGGGCGAGGAGGCCGCGCCGGCCGCCGTCGAGCCCGAGGTGATCGGACGCAAGCCGGCGGAGGAAGGAGAGGCCGAAGCGGAGAAGTCCTGATGGTGCCGCGTCGGCCCCGGGAGGCGGGCGATGGCCCGGACGGGCCGTGAAACTGCTCGTCGGATTGGGCAACCCGGGATCGGCGTACGATGGCACCCGGCACAACGTCGGCTTCGAGGTGCTGGAACTCCTGGCCCGGCGGGCCGGAGGCCCGGCGCGACGGGCCCGGTTCCAGGGCGAGGTGGCACAGGTGGCGGTTCGCGGCTGCCCCGCCCTGCTGCTGTGGCCGCTGACGTGGATGAACCTCAGCGGTTCGAGCGTGCTGGCGGCCCGGGACTTCTACAAGATCGGTGATGCGGACATGCTGGTGATCTGTGACGACTTCAACCTGCCGTGTGATACGATTCGCATCCGTCCGGGCGGCTCGGCGGGCGGCCAAAACGGCCTCACCGACGTGCTCGCCCGGTTGGGCACGACCGCGATCCCGCGGCTGCGGATCGGGATCGGTCCCGTGCCGGCCGGCTGGAAGCCGGCCGACTTCGTGCTGGGCAGGTTCGCCAAGGAGGATCGGCCGCGGGTCGACGTGATGGTGGAGCGGGCGGCCGATGCCGCCGAGGAATGGACGGCCCTGGGCATCCAGGCCGCGATGAACCGGTACAACTGAACGGGACACGGCAGGCAACCCCACGCCCACAGCGGCGGCAGGCAGAAGGAGTGAAGGCGAGATGGCGGTCTACGAGGGCATGTTCATCCTGGATCCGACGAAGTACTCGCGTGACCCGGGCGGATCGGCGAAGCAGATCAGCGACCTCATCGCCCAGCACGGCGGCACCGTCCTCGCGGCCCGACTGTGGGACGAGCGGAAACTCGCCTACCCGATCAAGGGCCACAAGAAGGGCGTCTACTGGCTCGCCTACTTCCGCATGCCCGGCGGCAACCTCACGGCCCTGGAGCGGCAGTGCGAGATCACCGAGGACATCATCCGCAACCTGGTGCTCAAGGTGGACTCCCGGATCGCCGACGCGCTCGAGCAGCACGCCCTCGCCGGCGAGGCCGCCCCGCGACGGTCCGCGGCCGCGCCGGCCGGGGCACCTTCCTGACGCCCGGCTGGGGACGCTTGCACGGCCCGACGGGGTTCGCTACGATGGGTCTCGATTGTACAGGCGTTCAGTAACCCATGGAAGAGGAGTGAACCGCGATGGCCAGCTTCAACAAGGTGATCCTGGTGGGCAACGTGACCCGTGATCCCGAGCTTCGTTACATCTCGAGCGGCACGGCCGTGACCGACATCGGCCTGGCCGTGAACGATCGGCGCAAGGACGGCAAGACGGGCGAGTGGATCGAGGAGACGACGTTCGTCGACGTCACGCTCTGGGGACGGACGGCGGAGGTCGCCGGCGAGTACGTCACGAAAGGCTCGCCGCTGCTGATCGAGGGTCGGATCTAGCTCGACACCTGGGAGATGTAAGGCAAGAAGAACTCGAAACTGCGGGTGGTCGGCGAGCGGATGCAACTGCTCGGTGGCCGCGGCGACGGCAGCCGCGGTGGCAAGCCACGGGTGGCCGCCGGCCGCGGCGCGGGGCCGTCCGAAGACGGCGTCGACCAGTCGCCCGAATACGATCACGAGAGTTCGGGCCATGCCGGCGGTGGCCCCGACGACGACATTCCGTTCTGAAACACGCGCCCAAGGAGTCTCCACATGCCAACCCAGGAACAGCCCCGCGTCGCGATCTCCGCCAAGCGGCTTCCCAAGGGAAGCCGCGGCGGCATCGAATTGCTGCTCGTCCACAACGTCGAGCATCTCGGCAAACAGGGCGAGGTGGTCGAGGTGAAGCGCGGCTACGCCTACAACTACCTGCTGCCCCAGGGCCTGGCGACCATCGCCACCGACCATCACAAGCGGATGGTGGAGAAGCACCGGGCGAAGCTCGAGGAGATCGCCCGTGAGCGGCTCGCCGGCCTCCGCGGCCTGCTCGCCGAACTCGTCCGCACGAGCGTCACGATCGAGGCCAATGCCAACGACGAGGGCCACCTCTACGGCTCGGTCGGGGCCCCGGAGATCGCCCGTTCGCTGAAGCAGCAGGATCTGTCGGTGTCTCCCGACCAGATCATTCTCCAGGGACCGCTCAAGGAGGTGGGCCTGTACACGGTCCGCGTCCGGCTGGCGGCCGAGGTGGAGGGCGACCTCAAGGTGTGGGTGGTGCCGAGCAGCGGCGAAGGCGGCGGGAAGTAGCGGCGGGGCGGCCGCGGGCCGCCAGGGACGAACGAACGGTT
>JBJTHX010000048.1:0-4940 GCA_046094745.1 Planctomycetia bacterium | reverse complement strand
CCGGCCTTGAGCGTGGATAGGAAGCTCCGCGGCGCCTCCACGGTCGGGCCGCATACGGCCCAGCCAGCTCCGGCGGTTGCTCCTCATGATCCGCCCCGCCAGGCCGACGCTTGCCGAAGTGCCATTGGCCGACCTATCCTTCGTCTGGCAGGCGAGCGAGGCCCGGCGGCTGGAGGTGACGGCAGCCGTCGCCACGGCGGCAAGCCCCGGCGAGCGGCAAAACCTGCGGGCGTGGCAGCGGAGCCTGCGGGCCGTGCAGTCGCGGCTCCACTGGCACTGCCACTTCATGCAGAAGCTCGAGGACGAGCCGGCGATCGAGTTTCAGAACATGCTGCGTGCGGCCGACGGGCGGCGGGAGGGGGAGTTCGATGCGGACCGCCTCGCCGCCTGGCAGGCCGGCCGCACCGGCTATCCGCTCGTCGATGCCTGCATGCGGAGCCTCGTGGCCACCGGCTGGCTGACCTTCCGGATGCGGGCCCTGCTCGTCTCCTTCGCGGCCTACTCGCTCTGGCTCCACTGGCGGCCCGTCGGGCTGCACCTCGCGCGGCACTTCCTCGACTTCGAGCCGGGCATCCACTGGTCGCAGCTGCAGATGCAAAGCGGCACGACGGGCATCAACACGCTGCGGATCTACAACCCCACGAAGCAGGCGGTCGACCAGGATCCGCACGGGATCTTCATCCGCCGCTGGCTGCCGGAACTCACCGGCGTGCCCGATGCCTACGTGCACGAGCCCTGGACGATGCCGGCCGGCGTGAAGCAGGCGGCCGGCTGCCGGATCGGCCATGACTATCCGACGCCGATCGTGGACCCCGCGGCCGCCGTGCGGGAGGCGAAGCGCAGGCTCGCGCTCGTCCGCGGCAGCAGCACGGCGCGGGTACAGGCCCGCGAGGTGGCGCGTCGTCACGGCAGCCGCAAGGACCGCCGCGGTGCGATGCAGCAGGATCCGGTGCGGCGGCGACTGGAGCGGGATCCAGACGCCCGCCCGCCGACGGCCGGCCACTCCGCCCCCGACCCGCAGCGCTGGCTGCCCTTCGCCGACGACGCCCCGCCAGCCGGCGGCTGACCGATCACGTGCGAGCCGACGTCTGGCCGAGACCTGCGTTCGCCGTGCCGGTCGGACGTCACGCGAACGTCACGTCCTGCACCGTGATGTCGCGGGTGTTGGTTCCCGAGACGTTGATCGAGAACACGTTGTTGACGATCCGGATCGGACAGTTGATCGTCACGTGTTGCCACTGCAGCCCGATCTGCCCCATGCCGCCATCGAGAAACTGGCCGCCCGTGAGCATGGCCGAGTTGCTCGCGCCCGCGGCGCCGCTCGCGGCGCTCCCCTTCGGTGCGGCAGCCAGCCCGGTGGCGGAGGGCGTCAGGAACAGGCTGTCGCTGGCGGCCCCCGACGCGGACCAGCCCGTGGCGAACCGGATTCCCGAGAGCGTGATCGGGCCGGTGGCGGCGGCATCTCCCACCACGTTGATCGAGCAGGAGTTGTGCTCGATGCGGACGGATCCGTTGACCGTCACGTCGCGCCACTGCAGGCCGATGTCACCCGTGCCTCCGTCGAGAAACTGGTTGCCGGAGAGCGTGCCGCTGTTGGTGGCGGAGTTCAGCCGCATGATCCGCGGGACGGCGATGCCGGTGGACGCGGCCCCGCCTCGGAGGGCCGCCGGCTGCACCGCCGCGGTCGGCCTCGCTGCCAGCGCTCGGGGGGGCACGCGGCCGGGGAACGTGATGCCGCCGACCCGGATCGTGCCCGCCACGGCGCCCGGCCGCTTCCCCGGCGTGCCGTTGTTGCTGACCGTGAGCACGTTGTTGACGATCACCAGGCCGGTGGCGTCGCGGGTGACGGATCGCCACTGCAGCGACGTGGCGGCGGCCGGGCCACTCGAGAACTGCTGATTGATCCGGTTGACCACGTTCGCTGTTCTGGCAAACGCGTTGTTCGGCACGAACGGGGGCGGCCCAGAGCGGGACGGCGGAACCGTGAGGCTGGCGAGTGTGGCCGGCGCGAGCCGGGGGTCGCCGGCCGACGTGGTCACCGAGCCGAACGTGACGTTGCGCACCGAGACGCCCGCGAGGTTCGAGCCCTCGGGCTGGATCGACAGCGAGTTGTGCACCATCTGAACGTCGCCGCGGACGGTCACGTTGGACCACTGCAAGCCCACGTCACCGAAGCCACCATCGGCGAACTGGCTCCGGGAAATCAGTCCGCTGTTGGAGGCGGAGTTGGAGCCGGCCCCCGACTGGCCGGGGCTCGTCGGCACGGGCAGTACCGGAGACACGGGTGTTCCCTGCGTCACCAGCGCGGGCGTGGCGGGCAGCGGCCCTCCTCCCGAGGCCTGGGAGGGGGCGAAAACCGGGGGAGCCGTCGTGAAGGAGACGTCGGCCACGGAGATCAGCCCCTGGTTCGTGTTCTCCGGCTGAATGGAAAGCGAGTTGTGCGTCGCCTCGACGTTGCCGCTCACGTGCACGTTTTGCCATTGCATCCCGATGTCGCCGAAGCCGCCGTCCGCGAACTGGCTGGCCACGATTCGCCCGCTGTTGGTCGCGTCGTTGCTCGTGCCGCCGCCCGTGACGGATCCGGCCGCCCCTGCGAGCCTGGCGGCCGGGGCGGGGACCCCGGATGGCCTGGTGGCCGACAACGACGGCGTGCCGAGCACGCCGAACCGTTTCTGGCCCGTGGTGATCGAGCCGACATTGTCGAGTTCCGGCTGGATCTCGAGGCCACTGTGCAGCGTGGCCACCCGGCCACCGACGGTCACGTTCGACCACTGCATGCCGATGTCGCCGAACCCACCGTCGGCCACCTGGCTGGAAACGATCAGGCCGGTGTTCGTGCCCGTGTCTTGCGTGGAGAAGAACAGCTGCTTGGGGCCCGTCTTGAGCGGCCGTCTCGAGAGCGTGATGGTTCGTCCGTTGACGATCGACTGCACGACCGTCTTGGGCGGAATGCCGTTGCCGACGACGAACATCCCGGGATACAGCATGCTGGTCGGTGGGGCGGAGCCCGCGGCGGCTGCGGCGAATCTGACCAGCTTCGACTTCGCGCTCAGGACGCCCACGAGGGTCGGTGGCCCGAGGCTGCCCGCGCCGGTCGTCGGCTGGATCAGGAACCGTTCCGCCCCGACGTCGATCGCCCCCCCCACCTGCACCGATCGCAACTGCAGGCGGGTGTCGCCGAATCCGCCGTCGGCGAACTGACTGTCGCGAATCGTGCCGGCGTTGACGAGCATGCCCGGCAGGGGCGGCGCGAAGGGCACCGCGGGCGACGGCACCGGCACGTCGGGCGTGCCCAGCGTGGTCCGCGACACGATCGAGAGGTCACCACCGACCGAGAGCCCGCTGGCCTGGATGCCCAGCGGCCCGAACCCGCCGTCGTTGAACTGGCTGGAGGCGATCACACCGGAGTTGGCGACCCC
This sequence comes from Planctomycetia bacterium, assembly GCA_046094745.1. Lineage (GTDB taxonomy): Bacteria > Planctomycetota > Planctomycetia > Pirellulales > UBA1268 > QWPN01. The sequence continues at coordinate 1,521 of JBJTHX010000048.1, read as the reverse complement.
GCCCGGCGAGCCGGGCGGCATGAGGGGCGGCAGCGTGTTCGCCCCGCCCGAGGGCACCGGCTGTGTCCCTCCGGCGGCCGGCTTGCCGATTCCCTCGTCGAGCACGTCGACCCGGAGCGCACCACCGGCCATCACCACATCCTGCAGTTGCATCCCCAGCGTCGTGAAGCCGCCGACATTCACCTGACTGTCGGTGATCTGGCCGCTGTTCACCGCCGATTGCGGGTAACCATACGTTGCCGGTGCAGTCGGAGGCGTGCCCGTGTTGTTCGGGGCGGTGAGCTGTAGCGACTGGCCGCCGCTCGCCGAGACGTCGAGCAACTGTGAGCCGAGCAACGAATAGCCGTAGGGCTGAAACTGGCTCGCGACAATGGAACCCGAGTTGGGATTCACGGGTGCCGCGGCGAGCGCCAGCCTCGGCTCGAGCCGCTCGAACGTCGCGACCCAGCGCCGGGAGCGACGCCGTCCGCTTCGCACTCCGTCGGCTTCACGTTCCATGATCGGCACCGAACGGGAGAGCGGGTGCCGCGCCAGGGCTCAGGGCGGCGATGAAGCGGGCGGCGTTGCCGATTCCTTTCGAAGGTGGGTCCGTGCCGGCGGCCGTCGCAAACAATGGGTCTGGCGAGATTTATGGGCAGCGATGGCCGTCGGTGCCGAAATTCCAGGGGATGGGCGTTTTTGGGCGTCGCACTAGAATCACTTGCAATTTTTCTCAAGGAGTTTCAGGCATGCCCCGCCGCCGCCGTGACTGCCGTCCCGCCAAGCGGGGTTCTTCACGGCTGCCGCACCTGGGAGTCGAGAGCCTCGAGGGCCGCATCGTCCTCGCGGCGGCGATCGGCTGGGACCGGGCGTCGCGAACCGTGTCGATCGTCGGTTCGGAGGGCAGTGATTCCGCCCAGGTCCGCCAGCAGGGCGGGAATCTCGTCGTGTCGCTCAACTCCGCCACGGGCCGGTTGAGCCGCACGGTGCCGGCCGCGCAGGTGTCGCGGGTGGTGTTCACGGGGCTCGCGGGCAACGACACGTTCACGAACCAGACGGCGATCGCCTCGCGGGCCGATGGCGGCGTTGGAGACGACGTGCTGCGCGGCGGACGTGGCTTAGACCAGTTCAGTGGGGGCGACGACAACGATCAACTGTTTGGCGGTGAGGGCAACGACACACTCGACGGCGGAACTGGCAACGACGCCGTGTGGGGCGGCGCGGGCACCGACCAGGTCGTGGGTGGCGACGGGAACGACCAGTTGAACGGCGACGCCGGCGCCGACAGCCTGTGGGGCGGCCTTGGCAACGACCAACTTCACGGTGGCGCCGGCAACGACGCCTTGCAGGGCGAGAACGGCAACGACTGGTTCGACGGCTCCGCCGGCAGGGACAGAATCATCGGTGGTGAAGGCATGGACCTGGAGGTCGACACCGGGGATCGCTTCGCCGACGGCGACACCGACGGCGACGGGTACGACAACGACCACGACTTCATGGACATCCTCTACGAGGTGCCGGGCAACCCGCGGGCCTATGCGG
>JBJTHX010000047.1:0-5292 GCA_046094745.1 Planctomycetia bacterium | reverse complement strand
CGGCAGCCCCGGCCGGCCCGAGGTTTTGCAGGGCGGCATCCTGCTGCGATCGACGCCGCACCACGACCGCGAAGCGATCGTCGCCGCCTGACCCGCTCCCGCTCCCCAGCCGGGCAGAGGCGGTACGATGGGGCGATCATGGTCGAAATCCCCGGAGCCCGCTGGCGATTGGTGGCGGCGATCGCTTCGATGTGCGTCCCGACGCGCCTGCACGCCCGCGACGCGGCCCCGCCATCGGCCGTTGCGCCAGCTCGCGCGGCCGCCTGCGACCACGTGAGCCGCCTCCAGGCCGAGGCCGAGGCCAATGGGAAAGCCTCGTGGGGCCATTGGGGTGAGCAGCCCGACCGCTACGCGGCCTGGTCGAACCACTCGAACCGGCTCATCCCGGTCTACACGTTCGGGATCGGGCTCGAGTCGGTGTCGGGCACGCACAGCCCGTACCGCGACGCGCGGCGGCTCGAGGCGCTCTACGGCCGCGTTCCCGAGCGCACGCTCGATCCCGACGCGGACTATTTCGACCAGACCGACGTGGCCCGGCTGCAGCGATTCGCCGCCGAGGCGGGCAAGAAGATCATCGTGCTCGTGGTCTTCGACGGGATGGACTGGCACACGACGCGCACGGCCGCGATCGCCACCACCGGCACGGAGGCCTACGACTCCGGCCGCGGCACCGGCGTCGCGTTCCAGGACTATCGCGGCGCCCCGACCGACTTCGGCTGGTGCGTCACGAGCCCGGCCAACGACGGCACACAGGTCGACGTCGATGCCCAGGCCGTGCGGAATCCGGGCGGCGAGACGCCCGGTGGTTACGATCCGACGCGGGGCGGGGCGACACCCTGGGATCCCCGGTGCGACCTCCGCTACCTGATCGGCCGCGACCGCGACTGCCGGCATGCCGTCACCGACTCGGCCGCCTCCGCCACCGAGCTGTGCACCGGCCGCAAGACCTACAACGACGCCATCAACGTCGGCCCGGACGGCGCTGAACTCGTGCCGCTCGCCCGCCGGCTGCAGACGCGTGGCTGGGCCGGCGGGGCGGTGGCGAGCGTGCCCGGGTCGCACGCCACGCCGGCCTGCGCCGACGCCAAGACCGGCCGCCGCGACGACTACCAGGACATCGCCCGCGACCAGCTCGGCGAGCCGTCGATCTTGCATCGCGACCCGCCGCTGCCCGGGCTCGACGTGCTCGTCGGCGCCGGTTTCGGCGTGGCCGGCGACGCCGTCAAGGACAAGGACCAGGGCCGCAACTTCGAGCCCGGCAACAGTACGTGGCCGATTCGACCCGCCGGGCGATCGACGTGCGACACGGCGGCCGCTACCGCGTGGCCGAGCGGACGGCCGGCCGCCGCGGTGCCGACGTGCTCGCCGCGGCGGCCCGCGACGCCGTCGCCCGCCGGCTGCGGCTGTTCGGGTTCTTCGGCGTGGCCGAGGGGCAGTTGCCGTTCCGCTCGGCCGACGGCGACTTCAATCCCGCCGGTGTTTCCGACCTCGGTCCGGAAGCCGCCGCGCTGCGGCAGAAGTACGGCGGCCACGTCTGCTATACGCCGGCCGACCGCACCGAGAACCCCACGCTCGCCGACATGGCCGTGGCGGCGCTCGACGTGCTCGCCAGCCGCGGGCCGTTCTGGTTGATGGTGGAGGCGGGCGACGTCGACTGGGCGTGTCACGCCAACAACATCGACACGGCGATCGGCGCCGTGCAGAGCGGCGACGCCGCCTTCCGGGCGATCGTGGCCTGGATCGAGCGGCACGGGGGCTGGGACGACACGGTCGTGATCGTGACCAGCGACCACGGCCACCTGTTCGTGCTCACCGACCCGGCCGCCTTCGCCCGGTAGCGGTCAGCCGGTGACGAGAGCCTTCATCTCACGGACGGCCTGCGTGAGGCCCACGAGCACCGCCCGCGAGACGATCGAGTGGCCGATGTTGAGTTCGCCCATGCCCTCGAGCCGCGCGACCGGGATCACGTTGCGGTAGGTCAGTCCGTGGCCGGCGTTGAGGCCGAGTTTCGCGTGCCGGGCCGTCGCACCGGCCCGGGCGAGTTCGACGAGTTTCTCGTGCCGCTCCGGCTCGGTGGCGGCGTTGGCATAGCAGCCGGTGTGCAGTTCCACCGCCTCCACTCCCAATTCCACCGCCGCGTCGATCTGCCGCGGGCAGGGATCGATGAACAGCGACACGGCGATGCCGGCGTTCTTCAGCCGCCAGACGGCGTCCGCGGTGGCGGTCTTGTTGGCGATGACGTCGAGGCCCCCCTCGGTCGTCACCTCCTCGCGCCGCTCGGGCACGAGCGTCACCTGGCCGGGGCGGACCCGGCAGGCGATGTCGATCATCGCCGGGGCGATCGCGCACTCCAGGTTCAGCTTCACCTGCACGGTGCCGCGGAGCACCTCCAGGTCGCGGTCCTGGATGTGCCGCCGGTCCTCCCGCAGGTGGACGGTGATCGCATCAGCGCCGCCGAGTTCCGCCAGGGCGGCGGCCCAGACCGGGTCGGGCTCCACCGTCCGCCGGGCCTGGCGGATCGTGGCCACGTGGTCGATGTTGACGCCGAGGGTCGCCATGCGGGGAAGTCGCCGGGAATCGCGGTCCACTGCCGAACCGCGATCCCAGCGTCGCCTGCCCCTATTTCTTCTGCAAGAGGACCACCGAGTTGCCGCGGGGCGTGCGGACCTTGAGCACCACGCCGCCGGCCGCCGTCTCCTTCTCGATGGCCGCGGCGAAGTCGGCGATCGACTTCACGTCGGTGCGGCCCACCGCGCGGATCAGCGTGCCGGGCCCGAGTCCCGCCTCGGCCGCGAGGCCGTCGGAGTCGACCCGGTCGACGAGCACGCCCGCGAATCCCTCGTAGGCATCTTCGGCGACCGACTCCTTGGCCCGCACCTCGATGCCGAACTCCTTCGCGTAGTAGGTCTCCTCGTTGGCCTCGGCCGGCGGCGCCCGGCCGGGGCCGGCCTTCGCCAAGTCGGTCGGCAGCGGCTTGACCGACACGGAGAGCGTGAGCTGCTTGCCGTCACGGAACACGGTCAGCTTGTGGGGCTTGCCGATCGCGGACCGCTCGACGATCTCCTGCAGCGACCGGGTGCCCTCGACGGGCTGATCGTCGAAGGCCGTGATCACGTCGAGTTCCTGCACGCCCGCCTCGGCGGCAGGCGAGCCGGGCACCACGTCGTTGACGAGCACGCCCTTGCGATCCTTGGCCCCGAGCTTTGCCGCCATCTTGGCGTCGAGCGGCCCCATCTGCACGCCGATGAAGGCCCGCTCCACCTTGCCCTTGGCGATCAACTGCCCGCTGATCCACTTGGCGAGGTTCGCCGGGATCGCGAACCCGATGCCCTGGTAGCCGCCGCTGTTGGAGGCGATGGCCGTGTTGATCCCCACGACCTCACCGTCGAGGTTGATCAGCGGGCCGCCCGAGTTGCCGGGGTTGATCGCGGCGTCGGTCTGGAGGAACTGGGCGCGACGGATGCCGCCGAGTTCCCGTCCCTTGCCGCTGATGATGCCCGCGCTGACGGTGGTTTCCAGTTCGAAGGGCGTGCCGATCGCGATCACCCAGTCGCCGATGGACAGTTTGTCGGAGTCGCCGAGCCGGGCGGCCGGGAGGTCCTTGGCGTCGGCCAGGCGGATCACGGCCAGATCGCTCTCGGGGTCGGTCTTGATCTCCTTGGCCGTGAACTCGCGGCCGTCGGTGAGTTCGATGGTGACCTCGTCGGCCCCCTCCACCACGTGGTTGTTGGTGAGCACGATGCCCGAAGGATCGATGATCACGCCGGAGCCGACACCGGACCGACGCGGCATCCCCCCGCCCCCCTCGGGCATGTTGAACTCGAAGCCCTCGGGCAGCCCGTCGGGAAACATGTCCTCGAAGGGGGTGCCCTTGAAAGGATTGTCGCCCCGGCCCCGGGGGCCGCGGGCGGCCGGCTTGCGGGCCTTCACCTCGCTGCGGACCACGACCACCGTGGGGGTGGTCTTCTCCGCGGCGTCGCGAAACGCCTTCGAGAGTGCGGTGGCGTGGGCCACCGGGTCCTCGGCCCGGCCGGCGGCGGGGTGGAGCACCGCGGCCGCGGTCAGGGCCGCGACGGTCAGGCCGCACAGCCAGCAGGCGAGCCGCGAGCGAAACATCGACTGGGAAGCGTTGATCATGGAAGCATCCACCTTTCTGGGCGAGTTGCCCGCATCGTATACGCGTCGTGACCCGTGCAAACACCCCCGGGCCGGACCCTGGGGCCGGCGGGGCGGTCGCGACGCATGACAGGTTCTACGGGGCGGGCCGCCGGGGTGTTCGCGCCGACTTTTCGGCGGCCCCGGCCAGCCGCCTCCGAAGCGTTGACAGGCCCGGGAAACGGGGCGTACCCTCCGGGAAAGAGAGGGTTTTCTGCCGCATGGCCAGACAGGAGGGTCGCGAGCCGTTCGAGCCGGCGATCGACGTCGCGGAGTGCCAGCGGCGGATCGGCTACGAGTTCCGCGACCCCGCGCTGCTCGTCTCGGCCCTGACACACGCCTCCGGAGCCCAGCACCGCCTCGCGTCCAACGAAAGGCTTGAGTTCCTGGGCGACGCGATCCTCGGGTTCCTCGTCTGCGAGACGCTCTACCGGGCGTTTCCCGATTCGCTGGAGGGGGACCTCACCCGGATCAAGTCGGTGGTCGTCAGCCGGGAGACCTGCAGCCGGATCAGCGAGCAGTTGCGGCTCATCGACTTTTTGATCGTCGGTAAGGGGCTGGCGGTGAACCGCCCCGTGCCGACCTCCGTGCTCTCCGACCTCTTCGAGTCGCTGGTGGCGGCGATCTACCTCGACGGCGGCATCGACGCGGTTCGCCCGCTCGTGGCCCGGATGCTGGCGCCCGAGATCGAGCAGGTGGCCTCCGGCGCCCAGGGTTCCAACCACAAGTCGCTGCTCCAACAGTGGGCCCAGCGGGATTTCGGCGTCACGCCCACCTACGAGGTGCTGGAGGAGGCGGGGCCCGACCACAGCAAGAGTTTCCACGTCTCGGCCCAGATCGGCGACCGCCGCTACGCCCCCGCCTGGGGCCGCAACAAGAAGGAGGCCGAGCAACGGGCGGCCTCCAACGCCCTGGTCGAGCTTCGCTCCGTGGCTGACCGGTCCGACGAGGCCTGACCGTCCCCGGCAGGGCGGGCGGCGCGCGGTCCAACTTTTCGGGTCTTCAGCAGAATCTGTGGGTGAAAACGGGTTCTGAACGCGCCTCAGCATGATCTCCAAGGCGTGCCGGCATCCGCGTGGTCATCGCGTCGCGTGGCGAGCCCTCGGTGCATGGAGGCGCTGGCGATCTCGCACAAAG
>JBJTHX010000046.1:0-3372 GCA_046094745.1 Planctomycetia bacterium | reverse complement strand
CACCTGGAGGGTGTCGAACGACTGGATCCGAAACGGGGGCTTGGGCACGACGCGAAGCGCGTCGACGAGGAGGATGTCCGGCGGCTCGATGACGTAGGCCGGGAGGGTGACCTTCGCCAACTCCTTGGCCGGCATCCGCTCGGGATCGGTCGGGCAGTTGGCGTCGAGCATCACCTGCTGGGTGGTGGCCCGCTGCGGCCTGCCAAATGTCGAGCAGCCGGTCCCGGCCGTGACCAGGGCGACGATGGCCAAAAGCCCACACGTCCGCACAGCGATCGAACGCCCCACGCGGCAGGCTTCGGTCCCGCGTGATTCGTGGTCGAAACGGCTGGGCATGGCAAACTCCTCGCGACCGCTACAGTCACTCCGATCGGTCTTATCGGCGCCACCGGCCGGCAAACTTTGCCCTTCTTTCCGGCAGGTCCGGGACGGGGCCAGTCGTTTTCGCGGGAGCCCCGTGTCGGCAAGCGACAACGGACCGGAAACGACGTAAACTTCGGGGTGAAAGCCGGTTGGAGCATCGCGGGGCCAGGGCTGGTGAACGCCACCCACAAGAACGGAGTTTGCGCACCCCAAAATGCCCATCCTCCCCAAACAACGGGACATTTTCCCGGACGACCTGCTGGAGCCGAGCGGCGGCGGCGAAAGCGCCGCTGCACCGGGCACGCAGTGGGTCGCGTTCTACACGCTGTCGCGCCGCGAGAAGGATCTGATGCGGAAACTGGAGGCCGCCCGGGTGCCGTTCTACGCCCCGATGGTGCGCCGCCGGCTGCGGTCGCCCGGCGGACGCACCCGGTCGTCCTTCGTCCCGCTTTTCCCAGGCTACGTATTCTCGCGGGTGGACGACGACCAGCGACGGGTGGCCCTGGCCACGAACACGGTGGCCCGCTGGATTCCGATCGCCGACGAGCGAATGCTTGTAGGCGACCTGCGGGGGATCAAGCGGCTCATCGACAGCGACCAGCCGCTCACTCCGGAGGCCCGAATCGAGCCCGGCCAGGTGGTCCGCATCCGCAGCGGCGCCCTGCGGGGCCTCGAGGGAACGGTGATCAAGCGGCGCGGAGCGGAGCGACTGATGGTCGCCGTGCGGTTCTTGAACCAGGGGGCGTCGATCGAGCTCGAGGACGTCGATCTCGAGAGGCTCTAGGCCTCTCGCGCAGGAAGCACGCATGAATCTCGCCGCACCCTCGCTGCCTTTCCGCCGGCTGCACCGCCGGGCGCTCACGCTGCTGGTCGTGCATGCCGCGATCTTCGTGCTCACCTATTTCCTCGCCTACCTGGTCCGCAACGATTTCTCGTTCGCCGACTGGCTGCCGGTCTTCCTGGCGACCGTCGGCGGCGTGGTCGCGGTGAAGCTCGTCGTCTTTTACATGCTGGGCCATCTGCACACGTCCTGGTCGCGGGTCGCCTTCGGCGACCTCACGAACCTGCTGTGGGCCGCCACGCTGGCGACGCTCGTCCTCGTGGCGATCGACAGTTTCGTCATCTCGACCAACCTGTTGTCCCTGCCGCGGGTGCGGCGGAGCGTGATCCTGCTCGACTGGGCCGGCACGGTCATGGCGATCGGCGGCATCCGCACGCTGTACCGCAGTTACGTGGAGGAACTGCGGCCCTGGTTCTCGCGGCGGCCGGCCCGCGTCGCCCTGATCGTGGGGGCAAACCGCGCCGGCGAACTCATCGCCCGCAACCTGACGGCGGCCTCGCAGAACCCGTACGTCATCGCCGGGTTTCTCGACGACGACCCGAACCTGAAGAACGCCCGGGTGGCCGGCCTCGAAGTGCTCGGCACCGTGGACCAAGCGGGCCTGCAGGTCGGCCGACGCCGCGTGGACGACGTGATCGTGCAGTCCGGCACGTTGACGGGCAAACGGTTTCGCCGCCTGCTCGCCGAGTGCACGGCGGCCGGGGCGACGGTCAAGGTGCTGCCGGCCATCGACGAATTGCTCGACGGCCAGAAGGACCCCTCTCACGTCCGCCTGCGATCGGTGGAGATCAAAGACCTCCTGCGCCGCGAGCCCGTGCGGCTCGACGACTCCGCGATCCGCGCCCTCATCGAGGGTCGCACCGTGATGGTCACAGGCGCGGGCGGCTCGATCGGCTCGGAGATCTGCCGCCAGGTGCTGCGGTACGCGCCGCGGCGGCTGCTGCTCGTCGAACGCGGCGAGAACGCCCTGTTCACCATCGAGCAGGAATTGATGCGACTGGAGTCCCGCCCCCCCTTCGAGCCGCTCGTCGCCGACGTCACCGACGGCAAGCGGATGGAGCAGATCTTCGCCACGTTCCAGCCGGAAGTGGTGTTCCACGCGGCGGCCCACAAGCACGTTCCGATGATGGAATGGAACCCGGCCGAGGCGATCAAGAACAACATCCTCGGCACGCGGCAGATGGCGGTCCTCGCCGACCGCCACGGCGTCCGCGAGTTCGTCTCGATCTCGACCGACAAAGCGGTTAATCCGACGAGTGTCATGGGCTGCTCGAAACTGCTCGCCGAGCGGTTCGTGCAGGCGATGTCGCACGAGTCGCGGACGAAGTTCATCGTCGTGCGGTTCGGCAACGTGCTGGCCAGCAACGGCAGCGTGGTGCCCACGTTCCAGGAGCAGATCCGCCACGGCGGGCCGATCACGGTCACCCACCCGGGCATCGAGCGGTATTTTATGACGATCCCCGAGGCGTCGCAGCTCGTGCTCCAAGCCGCGAGCCAGGGAGCGGGCGGGGAGATCTTCGTGCTCGACATGGGCGAGAGCGTGAAGATCGTCGACCTGGCCCGCGACCTGATCGCGCTCTCCGGCCTCGACCAGGACGACATCGAGATCGTGTTCACGGGCCTGCGGCCCGGCGAGAAGCTCTACGAGGAACTCTATTTCGAGGGCGAACAACGCGTGGCCACGCGGCACCCGAAGGTGTTTTGTGCCATGCACCGACCGGCCGACCTGGCCGCCGTGGAGGCCGTGCTCGAGGAACTCGGGGCGGTGGTCGACGAGAGCCCCGAGGCCGTCCGCGCCCGGCTGCGGGACCTGGTGCCCGAGTACACTGTTGCCACGGGCGACCAGCCGTCGGCGACGGCGACGGAGGAACTGCGGAAGACCCGTGCCCGATAGCCGCCTGCAACTGATCCCGGAGGTGCACGTCGCGGGGGATCCCGCGACGCACGGCATCCGCGTGCCGTTCGTGCGGCCTGCCCTGCCGCCGGTGGAGGCGATCCGTCCCGCCGTCGAGGAAATCATCCGCACGGGCCGGCTCACGAAGGGGCCGTTCGTCGAGCGATTCGAGCATGAGATCGCCGCCCGGCTGGGCGTGCGGCACGCCGTCGCCGTGAGCAGCTGCACGGTGGGGCTGATGCTCGTCTACCGCGGCCTCGACCTGGCCGCCGGC
>JBJTHX010000045.1:0-15348 GCA_046094745.1 Planctomycetia bacterium | reverse complement strand
TTCCACGCCCGCGCTCGACTCGCGAGCGGCGGCGGGAGCGGCGGCGGCGAGCAGGCCCACGAGCACGGGCCACGATGCGGTGACGAAGCGGGACATGCCTGGCTCCTCGGGTGGCGGGGGTGCGACCGGATGAGGAGCAGTGAACAGGCCGTTCGTCGCCATGTCAAGCGGACGGGGCGCCGCCCTCCGCCTCCCGTTCGAACAGCAGCAGGGCCCGCGGCAGCGTCGAGTCGATCACGCGGGCCCTGCTGCTGTTCGAGAACGAGGCCGACGACGGCCCGCCGGCCCCGCCCGGAGCCGCCTAACCGGGAAAGATCCCCGGCGCCGGAAACGGCGCGGCCGCGGCCCCGAGCTGCTCCTCGATCCGCAGCGCCTCGTTCCATTTCGCCATCCGCTCGGACCGCGCGAAGCTGCCCACCTTGAGCTGCGGCACGCCCCAACCGACCGCGAGATGGACGATGCTCACGTCCTCGGTCTCGCCCGAGCGTGCCGAGATGATCCCGCCCCAGCCGACGTCGCGGGCCGCCTGCCAGGCGGCGCGGGTCTCGGTGATCGTGCCGACCTGATTGGGCTTCAGCAGCGCGGCATTGCAGCACCCCGTCCGGGCCGCTTCGTGGATGCGGGCGGCCGCGGTGACCAGGAAGTCGTCACCCACGACCTGCACCCGGTGCCCGCACCGCGCGGTGAAGGCCCGCATTCCCTCGACGTCATGCTCGGCGAACGGGTCCTCGACCGAGACGATGGGGTAGGCGTCGATCCAGGAGGCGAGCAGGTCGCCGAATGCCTCGCGGTCGAGTTCCCGGCGGTCGAGCTTCAGCGTGTAGTGCCGGCCGTCGAACAGCTGGGTGGCCGCGACATCGAGCGCGATCGCGACCTGCGCGGGCGCGGAGAGTCCGGCATCCTCGATGGCCCGGGTCAGCGTCTCGATCGCCTGTTCGTTGCCCGCGAAGTCGGGCCACCAGCCGCCCTCGTCGGCCACTCCCCGCAGCGCCCCCCGCGCCGCCATCCGCGCGCCGGCGGCGTGATAGACCTCGGCAGTCCACTCGATCGCCTCCGCAAAACTGCGGGCGCCCGGCGCCACGAGGAGAAAGTCCTGCACATCGACCCGGGCCCCCGCATGCGCCCCGCCGCCGAAGATCTGGACCTCCGGGAGCGGCAGCCGCGGTGCGGCGTCGGAGCCGCGGGCGAGGTGCTGCCACAGCGGCAGGCCGGCGGCCTGGGCGGCGGCCTGGGCAGCCGCGAGCGACACCGCGACGATCGCATTGGCCCCCAGCCGCCCCTTGTCGGGCGTGCCGTCGAGGTCGATCAGCGTGCGGTCGATGCCCGCCTGGTCGGCGACATCCAGGCCGATCAGGGCCGCCGCGATCGGGCCGTTGACGTGGGCGACCGCCCGGCCGACGTCGAACCCGCGCAGCCGCCGGCCGCCGTCGCGCACCTCCCGGGCCTCGCCCGATCCGGTGGAGGCGCCGGCCGGCGCGATCCCGCGGCCGAGGCCGCGGGCCGTCTGGACCTCGGCTTCCACCGTGGGGCGGCCGCGGGAGTCCCAGACGCGGCGGGCGAGCACCCTCGTGATCGGCTCGTTCATCGGCGCGTCTCCATCTGCCAGGCGCGTGCGACCGCGGCGAGGTCTCGGGGGGCCGCCACGAGCAGCCCGCGGGCCACGCGGCGGACAACGTCCCGCTGCGGGTCGGTGGTCAGATATTCGACCGGTGACTTTCCGTCCACCCGGGCGAGCAGGAGCCCGGGCAGCAGGCGGGCGGCGCGGGCCTCGACCGCCGCCGCGTCTTCCCAGCGGACGCCCGCCAGGTAGGCGGTGCAGACCGCCGCGAAGCACGCGAGAAACCGCGGCGCCGCCGCGGGCACCCACAGGCACTTGAGCAGCAGGTGGTTCAGGCAGAAGGCGAGGTCGAAGGCCGGGTCGCCGTACCAGGCGCACTCGGCGTCGAGAAAAATCGGTCCCGCGGGTCCGCAGAGGATGTTCTTCGGGCTGACGTCGCCGTGCACGAGCGCCCGCCGCGTGGTCGCGGTGGTGCGGGCCAGGGACAGGAGTTCCGCGGCCCGGTCCGGATGCCGCCGGGCGGCGGCCTCCAGGTAGGGCTCGAGCCGCAAGGCATGGAACGCGGTGCCGGTATCGAAGCGGGCCGCGAGATCCGGCCGATCGGCGGTGGCCGCATGGATGCCGGCAAGCGCGCGGCCGACCAGGCCGGCGAAGTGGGGATCGACACTGCCCTGGCTCAACTGACCCTTCCAGACCGGATGCCGGACGGGATCGAGAAACTCCATCACGAACAGCCGGTCGGTGGTGCCGTCCGCGATCAGTCGGGGCACGATCGCGGGGTCGATGGCCGCCACCGTCTCGAACCAGAGAAACTCGTGGCGATTGCGGTCGACCGGCGCCTCCCAGATCTGGCTGACCTTGAGCCGGGCGAGCGCCCGTTTGACGCACACCGGGCCGCCGCGGAGATCGACCCGCCAGATGTCGGACGACACGCCCCCGGCGAGCGGCTCGAGCGGCACGCGTTCGCCTGCGGCGACCAGGCCCAGGCGCAGGAGGGCGTCGTGGATCTCGGCGGCGGCCTGGTCCGGAGCCTCGCGAATCATGCTCGTGTGTTCCGCCTCGCCCGCAGGATCTCGTCAGCCGCTCGCCCGCAGGGCGGCCAGCGTCCGCTCCATGTCCGCCGGCAGCGGCGCGGCGAACTCCAGCCGCTTGCGGGACACGGGATGGTCGAGGGCCAGCCGGGCCGCGTGCAGCGCCTGCCGCTCGAGCAGCGGACCGGCGGCGAGCGGATGGCCCGCCGGCAGCCCGAACAGTCCCGGCTCGATGACCGTCCGTCCGCTGTACAGGCCGTCGCACAGCACCGGACAGCCGATGGCGGCAAGGTGCACACGGATCTGGTGGGTGCGGCCCGTCTTCGGCGTCACCCGCACGAGCGCGGCGGAGCGGAATCGCTCCAGCACCTCGAACCGCGTCACCGCCTCGCGGGACGTGGGGTGGTCGCGGCGGACGGCCATCTTTTCCCGCTGGTAGGGATGGATGCCGATCGGCAGGGTGATCTCGTCACGGTCGAACTGCGGCCGGCCCTGGGTGATCGCCAGGTAGGTCTTCTCCACCGACCGGCGCTCGAACTGCCGGGCCAGCGCGTGGTGGCACTCCTCGGTGCGAGCCACGACGATCACGCCGCTGGTGTCGCGATCGAGCCGGTGCACGATGCCCGGCCGCGTCGGACCGCCCGCCTGCGAGAGGCCGCCGCCGGCCCGCTCGAGGTGCCACTTCAGCGCGCCGGCGAGCGTGCCCTTCCAGTTGCCCTTCGCCGGGTGCACGACCATGCCCGCCGGCTTGTTCACGACCGCGAGCCACTCGTCGAGGTGCAGGAACTCGAGCGGGATCTCCTCCGCCTCGGGCCCCGCCCGCGGCGGCTCGGGCACGACGAAGCGGACGACGGTCCCCGGCCGCAGCTTCACAGCCGCCCGCGCGGTCACGCCGTCGATCCGCACCGCCCCTTTCTCGATGGCCCGGGCCAGAAAGGAGCGGCTGCGGTCGGGAAAGGCCCGGGCGAGGAACACGTCGAGCCGTGCGCCCACGGCCGCGTCGTCGACGGGGAGCGTCACCTCCGAGCCGGGCGCGAGATCCCCGGCCGCCGCGGCGCCGGCCGGCTCACTTTCCGTCGGCGGGGGTGGCGGGCTCGGCGGAAGCGGGCGCGGATGCATCGGGCGAGGGCGATTCCGGTGTCGTGGCTGGGGCGCCGGCGGCCGCGGCCGGCTGCGGCTTCTGGGCCGCAAACCAATCGTACCACTGCCGGGTCGCCTCCCGTGACAGCGCGGCCACGCGGCCGGCCGCCAGGGCCGCGGAAGCGCCGCCGGGATGGTCGGCGATCACGGCCTCGTATCCCCGCCGCGCCTCGTCCAGGTTGCCGAGGGCCTCGTTCGCCTTGGCGAGGCCGAACACGGCCCGCTCGGCCAGCATGCCGGTCGGCCGGGCGGCGAGCATCTGCCGGTAGCGGCCGACGGCGTCATCCAGCCGTGCGGTGCCCTGCACCCGGTCGGTGAACAACAGGTCGCAGCCCTGCTGCAACGCCGAATCGGCGAGCACGAGCTGGGCCCAGCCCGCGGCCGGCGTGTCGGGATGCTGGCGGATCACCTCCGCCAGGCGATTGCCGTCACCGCTGGTGAGCGCGGCCAGGCAGGCCTCCCAGCTCTGGGCCCGGCCGGCCGCCTGCTGCGACGTGACCAGCGTCCAGGCGGTCAGGGCGGCGAAGAGCAGGCCGACGGCGACGACGATCGATCGCAGGTGCGGACGAATCCGCTCCACGAGGTCGACGGTCGTGCCCGCCAGGTCGTTCTCCGCGAGTTCGTGCCGCCGGTCCGATTGCATCGCATCACCTCCTGCAGGTCCGCAAATAGAGACTTCATCCCGCGGGGCGTCAAGGCGATCCGGCCGGTGCGGCCCGCGCGCCGCGCGTCTGCTACATTCGAACCCTATGAACCCATCGGCCGCCGAGACCGCTGCGTCGAGCCCGCGCCGCCCTGCCGCCCGCACCGGCGTGCCCGGCCTCAACGCCGCCCAGGCGGAGGCCGTGCTCGCGCCGCCCGCGCCGCTCCTCGTGCTCGCCGGCGCCGGCACCGGCAAGACCCGCGTCGTGATCGCGCGGATCGCGCACCTCGTCCGCCAGGGTGCCCGGCCCACGCGGATCCTGGCCGTTACCTTCACCAACAAGGCGGCCCGCGAGATGCTCGCCCGGGCCGCCGCCCAGCTCGGCCGGCGGCTGCAGGAGAAGCCGGAGATCTCGACGATCCACTCGCTGTGCGTGCGGATCCTCCGCCGCCACGCCGCCGCGCTGGGGCTGCCGGCGCGGTTCGCGATCGTCGACCGCGGCGAGCAGGAGTCGGCCGCCCGCGGGGCGTTGAAGGAGCTGCGGGTGCCCGACACGATCCTCCGGCCCGGCGACCTCGTCGACCGGATCAGCCGCTGGAAGAGCCGGGCGGTCCGGCCCGACGCGGCCCTCGACACGGTGGCGGCCGACGCCGACGACTCCTGGACGCTCGCGGCGGCGGGCTACCGCCGCTACCAGCAGGCCCTGCGGACCGCCGGGGCCGTCGATTTCGACGACCTGCTGCTGTTGGGGGACGAACTGTTCACCGCCGCCGAGGCCGCGCGGCGGGCGGAGGCGGGCCGGTTCGACCACCTGCTCGTCGACGAGTACCAGGACACGAGCGGCATCCAGGAGCGGATCCTCACGGCGCTCGCCCGCGACCACAAGAGCCTGTGCGTGGTGGGCGACGACGACCAGTCGATCTACTCCTGGCGGGGCGCCGAGGTCTCCCACATCCTCGACTTCGCCCGCCGCTGGCCCGGCGCGCGGATCGTGAAACTGGAGGAGAACTACCGCTCCACGCCCGAGATCATCCGGGCGGCCAACCTGCTCATCGAGCGGAACTCCCGGCGGCACGGCAAGACGCTCGTCTCCGGCCTGCCATCCGGCGTGCCGCCGGCAGTGCTCCAGGCGCAGGACGAGATCGACGAGTCGCGGCTCGTGGTCGGCGACCTGGAGAGCCTGTTGCGGGAGCGGCAGGTCGACCCCGCCGAGGCCGTGCTGCTGTTCCGCACCGGCGAGCAGACGCGGGTCTTCGAGCAGGAATTGCGGCGGCGGCAGATTCCCTACGAGCTCGTCGGGACGCGATCCTTCTTCGATCGGCGTGAGGTCAAGGACGTGATGGCCTTCCTGCGGCTGCTGGTCGACGCGGACGACGACCTCGCCCTGTCGCGGATCGCCAACGTCCCGCCCCGCGGGCTCTCCGCGCAGGCGGTGCAGGCGGCCCGGGCGCGGGCCCAGGAAGGCGGCCACAGCCTGTGGCACGAACTGCGGACCGCCCGCGATGCGGGCTCGCTCTCGGCGGCGGCTGCCGGGGGCGTGGCGGCCCTCGAGCGACTGGTCGCACTCGGTCGCGCCGTGCCCCCCGCCGCACCGGGTGGCACACGATGCGGCGCGTTGCTCCGCACGCTGCTCGAGACCTCGGGCTACCGGAAGCACCTCGAGAAAGAGTATGCCGACGACCCCGCCGAGGTCCTCGAGCGCTGGGACTGTTGCGAGGAGGTGGCCACCGCCCTCGAGCAATACGAACGCGGCCGCGGCGCCGGGCCCGAACTGGCGACGCTGCTCCGCGGCTTCCTCGACGACTTCGTCCTCCAGGTCGAGCAGGACGACCGCTTCCAGGACGACAAGCCGAAGGCCAAGGCCGTGCGGCTCATGACGCTGCACGCCGCCAAGGGGCTGGAGTTCGACTGCGTGTGGATGGTCGGGATGGAGGAGGGCCTGCTGCCGCACCGGCGGTCGCTCGACGACGGCCTGCAGGCGTTCGACGAGGAGCGGCGGCTGTGCTACGTGGGCGTGACGCGGGCGCGGCGGCGGCTCGTGCTCTCGCTGTGCCTGACGCGGACGAAGTGGGGCAAGAGCAAGCCGTCGAAGCCGAGCCGGTTTCTCTACGAACTGACGGGCCAGGCGGAGAAGTTCAGCGTTGAGCCGGCCCCGGCGGCACCGGCCCCACCCCGCGGCCGCCGCCGGGCCCGCTGACAACGATCAGTTGAAGTCGCCCCAACGGACGGGAAGGTGAGCGGGTCGGCGAACGGTCGAGGAGCCTTGGGCCGCTGCGGCCCACAGCGACAATCCGCAGGACCGCGAAGCGGCGACTTTTGCCGCCCCCGAGCCGGGTTGTACCGATTTCCGTGCCCGCTGACGTTCAGCCGGTCATCACGTCGGGCAGCATGGCGAGAAGCCGGAGAAGGCCCGAACCGCCGCGGGCGATCGTGGCGTAGACGTCCACCAGTCCGCGGGCCAGCCGGGCGCCGCGCGGGTGCCACGGAAGCCACGGCGGTGGCGGCCAGACCGCCAGCGGCGCCGTGACGATCGCGTTGTGCACCAGCGGCAGGAGCAGCGGGTCGTGCACGCGGCCGATGCCGCTGCCCGGCTCGGCGAGCGTGCCGCCGGGATAGCCACCCCAGGGAATGCTCGCGAAGGCGTAGGCGAGCGCCGACCAGGTGTTGCGGGCGACGACGCCGTACTCGAGGTGCTCGAGGAGCGCCGCCACGCGGGCCTCGTCATGCGCGGGCAGTCCCGCGGGCGCCGTCACGCTCGCGGCGAGATTCCCTGGCAGCCCGCGGACGAACGCCCCGGCCCGGCCGCAGAAGTCGTCGAGCGAGCCGGCCTCGAGCGGCACCTCGACGGCCACCGGGCCGAACCATTCCTGGGAGAGCCATCGCGGTTCGCGCTGGGGATCGACGCCGGTGCGGAACACAGCGGGCAGCGTGCCATCACCGGGCGGCGGATCTCCCGTCACCTGCTCCCACGCCACGGCGGATGCTGGATACCAGGCCGGACGAGCCGCCAGGCCCGCGAGCCGCCGGGAGACGCGGCCGAGGAAGTCCAGCCGCTGCTCCCACGAGCGGCAGGTGATCACGCACTTCGTGGCGATGCAGTTGAAGGACGTGTTGTTGGCGATCGAGGCGGCCACCGCCTCGGCCTGATGGTGCAGCTCTCCGCGGGTGTAGCGGCCCGGGACGACGATCCAGGGCGTCACATTCCCGAGTTCACAGGTGATCCGCTTCGCGAGTACCGGCGACGCATCGGCCGGCCGCGGCCCGCTTCCGCCCCACACGACCGCGTCGAACGCGGCCCGGCCGCCGGTCAGGTGCACGTGGGTGACCGCCGGCGCGGCCACCACCTCCCGCGCCACATCGGGGCCGCCGCAGACGAGCTCCAGGAGTCCGGCCGCCACCAGCGGCCCGAGCGCGGACCGCAACGCGGGCTCGAGCGGCGCATGGAGGGGATGCAACTTGAGCAGCACGGCCCGGCCGTGCTCGAAGATCTGCGATATGGCATCGGCGGCCGCGAGACCGGTGACGTTGCCGGCGCCGAGCACGGCGGCCACGCCACCACCCCGTGGCCGCTCGCGGGCCTCCTCCCGCCAGGACCGCTGGAAGGCCTCGACGCCCCCCGGGTTCGCGCACCGCACGGTCGCCGTGTGGCCGGGCATGGTGATGCCGTCGAACAGCCGCGGCTCCGGCAGCACGTCCACCCCGATGAACGACTCCGGGCCCGCCGTGCCCGCCGCGGGTCATGCACGCCGCGGCGGCCGGGCGGCACGCGGCACGCCGTCCCGGGCGACGTCGCCGAGGCTTCGCGCCGTTACGAGGAGCAACCGCAGTGTGCCGATCGGACCGGTGGCCGTCTCCTCCGCGCGGGCCATCGGCGAGCCGGCGGCGGCCTTGACGGCGAGCCCGGCCTCGACCCAGGGGTCGGCCGCCGCCGCGACGGCCAGCGCGGTCTCGCGGGCGAGCGCGGCCCGGGCAGCCGCGTCCCGCGTCGCGTGCCGCGCGGCGCCGGCCACGAGCCGGTCGCACAAGGGTTGCAGGTCGATCGCCATCCAGCGGCCGCGTGGCCCGCGGCCCTCCCTACTTGCCGATGCAGTGGCGGGAGAATATCCGATCGACGAGGTCGGTGCCGATCTCGACTCCGGTGACCTCCCCCAGGGCGTCCACGGCCCGCCGCACGTGGCTCGCAACCAGCGCCTCGTCCGCCGCTCCCTCCGGGTGGCTCTCGGCGACCGCCGCGTCGAGCGCAGCCCGCGCCGCGGCGATGCCGACGGCCATCCGCACCGTGGCGGCCGTCCCGCGCGGCGGCAGGCTCGCTACCGCGGCCTGGATGGCCGCCCGCAGCGGATCGATGCCCCGCGCGGTAGCGACGCTCGTGGCGATCCCTTGTGGCTCCGCCGGCCACGCCGTCGCCCGGTCGCACCGGGTCAGCACGACGATCCGGGGCACCGCGGGCAGCGGGTCGGGAGGCTCGTCCCCGGCGGCCGCATCGCGACAGACCACGAGCACGTCGGCGCGGGCGATCTGCTCCCGGGCGGCGGCGACGGCGGCGGCGCCGATGCCGTACTCGGCCGGTGCTGCCGGCACGCCCGCCAGATCGATCACCAGGCAGGGAGTGCCGGCTGCCTCGGCGAGCGGCGCCTCGATCCAGTCGCGGGTGGTGCCGACCTCGTCGGCCACGAGCGCCGCGTCGCGGCCGACGAGCGCGTTGAACAGGCTGCTCTTGCCGACGTTGGGGCGGCCGACGAGGACCCCGCGGGGCACGTCCCCGGAGCCGACCCCGCGGCGCTCCAGGTTCCGGGCCACGGCCGCCACGGCATCCCGCGCGGCGTGCAGCCGGGCCGCCAGCCTGCGGCGGGTCGCCGCGTCGGCGACGGGCACCGCGTCGGGCGTGGTCTCGTCGGCGAAATCGATCGCCGCCTCGATGTCGGCGAGCAGGTCGAGCAGGGCGTCGCGGGTCCGCCGCAGGGCAACGCCCGCGCCGCCGGCCATCCGGTCGAGGCCGGCCGCGAGTTCCTCCGGCGTGCGGGCGTCCACCACGGCGAGCACCGCCTCGGCCTGCAGCAGGTCGAGACGACCCGCGAGGAACGCCCGCAGCGTGAACTCGCCCCCGCGTGCGAGCCGGGCCCCGAGCCGACAGGCCTCGGCCACGACCGCCGCGACGAGGGGGGCCGAGCAGGGCAGCTGCACCTCCGCGAGCGGCCCGCCGATCGGCCCCGTCGGACCCGGCCAATGGAGGACTTCAACGGGCACGGCGCCCCACTCGCGGCCCAGTCCGTCGTCCGCGAGCCACGTTGCGACGAGTCGCGCCGGTTCACCCGCCGCGGCGAAGCCTGGTGCGGTGGCCGCGAACAGCCGCGGCAGCAGGCCGTCGAGTCCGTCACCGGCCAGCCGCACGATCGCCCGCGCGCCGGGGCCGGAAGCGGTCGCGGGCGCGACGATCAATTCATGCGCGGAAAACATCTGCGGCTCCGGCGGCTGCCACCACACTCTACCAGCGACACCCGACCGCCGCGCCTCATCGTCGCCAGCCATCTCATTGCTCAGTCGATCGGCGAGGGGTCGCCCATGCCCTCGAGCGGGCTATGGGAGCAAGCGCAGGCAGGATGCCGGAGCGCAGCGGACATGCAGTGAGCCGAGGCCGGGAGGGCCGAGGCGAACGTCCGGCGAGAGGGCCTGGGCGACCCCGAGCCCGCGCCACCAACCGCGCACATCACCGGGCCGCCAGCACCAGGCGGTCGGCCGCGCACGCCATCACCACCGACGCCACACCCTCGGCCTCGGTGAGCCGGCGGCGATGGGACGGATCGCGGATCCAGGCCACCTGGTCGGCGGCGAGTTCCCGAACCACGTCGCCGTAGATGCCGGGCTTGTCCTGCCCGGTGGTGAACGCGATCTCCACGAGCGCCGTGGCCTCGAACGGCCGAAACCGGCCGCGCACGTGCCGCGCCGTCCCGTCGTACCGCTCGACCACGCGCACCGTCGGCCGCGGCAGGACCGCCGCCAGCGCGTCGATCGCCGCGTCGTCGAGCAGGCTCCGCACCTCGCCGTGCGTCGGCACCCAGTCGAAGAGCCGCAGTTCGCCGCGCTCGAACACGAGCCGCATCTCCTGCCGGTCCATCCGCGACGGCTGGTGGAACCCGTGCTCGAAGTGGAACAGCACGCCCGCATGCCGATCACCGTCGGCCGTGGTCGATGGGTAGCGGCAGGTGCAGACGACCTGCTCCTCAACCGCCCGCCCGTCGCCGCCGCCAGCTGCGGGTGGGCGGACGGCCCGGGCCGCGGCCACCACGTCGCCCGCGCCGAGCCAGAAGGTGACGAGGTCGAAGAAGTGGACGCCGTGCTCGACGAAGATGCCGCCGCTCATCTCCCGGTCCCAGAACCAGTGGCCGGGGGCCAGTCCCTCGTCGGCCGCCTCGTTGATGAACAGCCCGTGCAGGAGGTCGCCCAGCAGTCGCGAGCGGATCACCGCGCGGACGGCGTAGGCCAGCGGGTTGTAGCGCTCCACGAGGTTCGCCACGCAGACGAGCCCCCTCCGGGCGGCGAGGGCCGCGCGCGACTCCGCGTCGGCCACGGTCGTGGCCAGCGGCTTCTCCACGAGCACGTGCTTGCCGGCCTCGAGCGCGGCCCGGGCCTGGCGGAAGTGGAGCGCCGGCGGCGTCGCGATGGAGACGAGATCGACTTCCTCCGCGACGAGCAGGGCGTCGGGCGCGACGGGGGCCGCCCCCAGCTCATCGGCGGCGCGGCGGGTGGCCGCGGCGTCGATGTCGGCGACGGCGGTGATCCGCACGCCGGGCAGCAGCCGGTAGCGGGCCATCGAGAAGCGGGCGAAGGCACCGCAGCCGACGAGGCCGACCCGCACGGTCGCCGGGGCGGCGAGGGAGCGGAGCTCGAGGGTGGCCGGTAGGCCGGAAGCACCGGGGACGGCGATCATGACGCGCTCCTCTCGTGGAACGCGTCCTTGCGGGAAAAAACTCAACGGCTCCAGGACTGCCGCAGCGAACCGTACGCGAGCCATACCAGCCCGGGGTAGGCGCTGGAGTCGGCGAACGCTGGATGAGGCCTGGGGCGGATCCTCGCCCCGGCGATGACACTTTTGCCGGCCCCGAGCGGGCGAGACACCGAAGCCGGACGGCTACCGCTGCTTCTTCCGCGCCTGCCGCTTCTCGCGGGCCGCTTCGGCGACGCCGTTCGGGCCGGCCTTCACCGTGGCGGAGGGGACGTCGATCGTCCGTCCGGCTGACACCCCGGCCGCCGGGCCGGCCGGCAGCGTCTTCGGCAGCCACAGCCGCTCCGCGATGCCCCACAGGCTCGAGGCGATGAAGTACAGGCACAGCCCGCAGGGCACCTTGAAGAACATCAGCGCCATGAACCACATCATGTAGTTCATCATCTGCTGCTGCACCCGCTGCTGCTCGTCCACGGCCGGCGGCATGAAGAGCTTCTGCTGCCAGAGCATGAGACCGATCGTGACGACCGGAAAGAGGTTGAGGTAGGGCCCCAGCCAGGCCTCCGGGGCGGCAAGGAAGGCCGGCAGCAGTTTCGACCAGTCCCACAGCATGTCGGGGGCCGCGAGGTTCGAGCACCAGCGGATCGCGGAACTGAACAGCGGCGCCTGCCGCAGCTCGACGTCGGTGGCGAGCGAGCGATAGAGCCCCATGAAGATCGGGATCTGGATGAAGATCGGCAGGCAGCCGCTCACAGGGTTCACCTGGTGCTTCCGCCAGAGCTCCTGCGTGGCCCGCGTCCGCTTCTCGGGATCGTTCTTGTACTTCTCGGCGAGCGCCTTCATCTCCGGCTGCAGGACCTGCATCTTCTGCGAGGACAGGGCCTGCTTGCGGCTCAGGGGGAACATGGCGCCCCGGACCATCACCGTGAGGAGGATGATGGCGATGCCGTAGTTGCCGATCACGGCGTGCAGGCCGTGGAGGATCGCGATCAGCGGCCGGGCCACCCAGCCGAACCAACCGTAGTAGACGAGATCGTCCATCGGCGCGCCCGGGGCCCCGAATTGCCGCAGCAGGTCGGGCCGCTTCGGTCCAGCGAAGATCCGGTAGCCGTGCCGAACCGTCGCGCCGGGGGCGAGGGGGATCTCCTTCGAGACCAGCCGCGGCGTCACGTCCACGAGCTTCTTGCGGGCCGCGGCGGGCGGCACGGCCACGGCGATCGGCCGCACCTCGGCCAGGGCCGGCGTGTCGGGACCGGTCGCGGCCGGGATGAGGGCCGATGCGAAATAGAGCGCGTCGACACCGGCGAACGACAGCGGCTTGCCGTCCCGCACCGTGGAGGCCGGATGCGTGAGCGCCTGGTCCGCAATCTTCAGGCCGCTGACGATCGTCGTCTGCTCGCCGACGAACCGCAGGGCGACGTCCCGCACGGCGAGCGAACTCCAGTCGCGGGCCACCCGCTGGGCGTACCACCAGCCCTCCGTCGGCAGGCCGGTCGGCCCGTCGAGCGCATACGCGACGACCGCTTCGCCCGCGGCCGCATCGCCGCACTGCAGGGTGACGAGCAGGTCGAGGTGATAGCCGGCCACCTCCGCATCGTCCGCCCCGAGGCGATACTCCTTCGTCACGACCAGGCCGCCGGGCAGCCGGCGCGAGAACCGCACGCCGCCGTCGACCGGCTCCGTCTCCCAATCGACGTCCGCCAGTTCGTGACCGGGGATCTCGCTGCCGTCTTCGCCGCGCTGCCGACCGTCCCGCGAGTCGACGGCCAGGGCGAACGACAGCGGATCGTGGCGGTCGCCGTCGGGGTCGGCCACGGGCTCCCCGCGAAACTCGGGCCGCACCACCTCCAGCGGCCGGCGGTCGAGGACGGCCTCGAGGGCGAGCGGCAGGCCGGCGCGGATCACCTCGATCGCCACCTTCTGCCCGGGCTTCGTCGCGGCGAGGATGTCGACGAGCGAACGGACGCTGGCCGCGGGCGAGCCGGCGACGCGGACGATCACGTCCCCCGCGGCCAGTCCGGCCCGGGCGGCCGGCGTCCCCGGCCCCACCACGCCGATGCGGCAGCCCTCGGGCACCGTCTCGGCGGCCAGGTGGCCGAGGTACCCAGTGCGGTCGTCCTGGTCATGGAACTGCTCGCTGGCCAGCTCGATCCGCTCGACGGCGGCGCCGCGACTGGTGAGCGTGACGAGCATCCGCGCGGGGTCGGCGGGGTCGAGCGAGCCGAGCGTACGGCGCTCGCGTGGGGCCGCCACGGCCGGCTCGACCGCCGCGTCCGCCGCGGGAGCGTCCGCGGTCGCCGCGGGCCGGGCGCCGGCTGCGGTCGCCGCGCGGTCTTCCGGCCGGGCCACCGGGCCGTCCCCTTCCGCCACCCGTTCCTCCGCTGCCGGCCGCGTGTTCTGCGGCCGGGGCGGGTAGAGCCACGCCTGCAGGGCCTGGCCGGCCAGGATGGCGGCCAGGGAGATGGCGATGAACGAGATCGTGCGACGTTCCACGAATGGCTCCGAAGGCTGACGCGGGCGAGTATACCCGCACGCCCGGCTACCGCCCCTGCAGGAGCCGGTCGCCGAGGTAATTGTCGAGATCCTGGATCCCGTGGATCTTCTTGCAGGTCACGTCGCACGGATACGCCACCCGCCGGTAGCGGACGGCCTTGTCGTCCTCCTGGATCACATAGCACGCCCGCGGGTCGCCGTCCCGCGGCTGCCCCACCGACCCGACGTTCACCATCGCCTTCGTCGGCGGCAATTCCAGCCGCACCTCGCTCTCGCCCTTGGGGACGGCGGGCGAATGAAACTCGGGCGCCGTCGTGAAGATGCCGGGAACGTGCGTGTGCCCCTGGAAGCAGTGGCGGCCCACCAGTTCGAAGATGTGCTCCATCTTCAACGGATTGTAGATGTCTTCCGGGAAGACGTACTCGTCGAGCGGCCGCCGGGCCGACCCGTGGACGAACATCGCGTCACCCGCGACGTGGGTTCGGGGCAATTCTCCGAGGAAGTCGGTCAGCCGGTTCGCCGCGTTCCGCGGCTGACGATCGTGGCTCTCGAGCTGGGCCCGGGTCCAGCGGATCGCCCGCTCCGCGCCGACGTTGAAGCCGTCGGGGTCGAAGAGGGCTCCCTGGTCGTGGTTGCCCAGGAGCACCATGTCGCACCGCTCGTGCACCAGCCGGACGCACTCGCAGGGATTCGGCCCGTAGCCCACCACGTCGCCGAGGCAGAAGATCGCGTCGACGCCCTGGCGGCCGATGTCCTCGAGGACGGCCTCGAGGGCCTCGAGGTTGCCGTGGATGTCGCTGATGATGGCCCGCTTCACGATCGCTCAACCCGTCGCGGGCCCCGGCCCGATGGCCACCTCGGCCGGACCTTGCACGTTCGCCTTGCCAGCTTGAGACTACGAACGCCATATCGACGGGTCAAGGATCACGGCCCGCTCCGCGGCGGGAGTCCCCCTGCATGAAGACGCTCGCGATCGACACGAGCCTGGCCGCCGGATCGGTGGCGGCGGTCGACGGCGACCGGCTGGTCGCACGGCCGCTCGGCGCGGCCGGCGGACACGCGCGGCTCGTGGCGGCCGCGCTCGCCGACGCGGCCGCCGAACTCGGCTGGGCGTTGCGCGACGCGGAACTCGTCGCCGTCGTCCGCGGCCCCGGCTCGTTCACCGGCCTGCGGGTCGGCGTGGCCACGGCGAAGGCACTCGCCTGGGCGACGTCCTGCCGGCTCGTGGCCGTGTCGGGATTCGAGTTGGTCGCCCGCGCGGCGCGGACCGCGGCGGGCTGGCCCGAGGCGCCGATCCACGTGGCCTACGACGCGGGCCGCGGCGACGTCTTCGCCGCGACCGCCCTCCCCGCACCGGGATCGCCCACCGGGTGGGCGCTCGGCCCCGCCGCCCTCGTGCCGCTCGCCGACTGGTTCGACTCCCTCGCGCCGGAGGCGCTCGTCGCGGGCCCCGCCCTCGACCTCGCCGCCTGCGGGCCGCCGTCGGCCGCACGGCCCGACCTGCGGCTGGCACCGCCCGGCGCCCGCGGTTCCCCGGCCC
>JBJTHX010000044.1:0-5898 GCA_046094745.1 Planctomycetia bacterium | reverse complement strand
GGCCGCGCTGGCCGGGCGGGGGGCTGGGGGATGCCGTCATGAGTTCCTCGCGCGTCTACCAGTCGCCGACGCTGCCGTCCTTGTAGAACACCCGCTGCGGCAGTTCCTGCTGGAAGGGATGCTTCTTCACCTCCGCCTCGTCGATCTCGATGCCGAGGCCGGGGAGCGTGTTGGGCCGGACGATCCGTCCCTGCCGCTCCACGGTGAATCCCTCCTTGACGACGTCCTGCCGCCAGGGCACGTCGGCGTGCACCGTCTCGCAGATGATGTAGCTCGGCTGCGAGAAGCCGAACTCCAGCGACGCCGCCGTGCTCACCGGGCCCTGCGGATTGTGCGGGGCGAGCGCCAGCCGGTGGGCCTCGACGAGCGCCGCGATCCGCCGGGCCGACGACAGGCCGCCGCAGTGGGTGATGTCGAGCTGGCAGACGTCGCAGGCGCCGGCGGCGAACAGCCGGGCGAAGTCGGCGAGGTTCGTGATCCGCTCGCCCGTGGCGATCGGCGTGCGGCAGGCGGTCTTGATGTCGCGGAGCCCCTCGACGCTCTCGGGCCAGCACGGCTCCTCCAGGAAGTAGAGCCCGTAGGGATCGAGCACCTTGGCGAACTGCAGCCCCATCGCCGGGGAGGGGCGGGCGTGGCAGTCGACCATGATGTCGATCGACTCGCCGACGGCCTCCCGCATGGCGCGGACGGCCTGCTCCGCCGCCCGCAGCGGCTTGAGGCCCTCGAGCGGCATCGTCGGCGGCACGGCCATGCTCTTGAAGGCGGTGAACCCGTCGGCGACGGCCGCGCGGGCCAGGTCGCCGAACCGCTTCGCGTCGTCGGCCGCCGTCTCGTAGAAGTCCTCCATGTTGCCGCCGCCCAGGTGGCAGTAGGTGCGGACGTGGTCGCGGACGGGGCCGCCCCAGAGCTTGGAGCAGGGCATGCCGGCGACCTTGCCGAGGATATCCCACAGGGCGATGTCGATGCCCGCGATGGCGGTGGCCCGCTCGATGCCGTGGCCGTGCCAGAAGTGCTGGCGGACCATCATCTGCCAGAGGTGCTCGATCCGCGTCGGATCCTCGCCGACGAGCAGTGGGGAGAGATCCTCGATCGCCCCCACGATGCCGCGGGTGTGCCACTCGAGCGTGGCCTCGCCCCAGCCCCACAGGCCGGGCTGGTCGGTGACGACCTTCACGAACACCCAGTTCCGCATCCGGGCGTTGCAGACGTGGGTTTCGACGGCGATGATCTTCATGGGCGGGAGTGTATGGGATCGGCAACCGCCCGTCACCACCCCGTCAGGCGCCGGCGTGCGTCGCGGCCTCCGCGTGCGGCAGCCGCATACCACCGCGGAGCGATCGCCCATGAACGGCCCGATGAAGGCGCTGGCTCCACTGCTCGTGTGGTGTTGCATGCCGGCGTTCGGCGCGGCTGCCGCGGATGCGGACGGCCCGCCGGCCGAGCCCGTGCCGCGGATCGAGTTGGGCGAGCCCGTGACGGTGGCGGTCGCGCCGCCCGACGTCCGCGGCTGGGGGCCGTACCAGTTCCCCGGCCTCGAACGGCTGCCGGACGGGCGGATCCAATTGAGCTTCCACGTGGAGGCCGACTCGGCCACGGCCTACGGCAAGCCGGCCGCCCGGGCCGTCTCGGCCGACGAGGGACGCTCCTGGAAACCCCTGCCGCGGGAGGCCGCCGGCGACGGCACCGCCGCCTCGTGGCAGGCCCCGCCGCTGCGGCTGCCAAACGGCGACACGATCTGGGTGGTGCAGCAGCGGCCGCTCGATGCCGCCGGCCTGAAACTGCCCGCGCAGCCGGTGGGCCGGTTTTTCAACTACCAGGACTTCGCCTCCTACCGCGTCGCGGATCTGCCGGCCGAGTGCGCCGATGGCTGGCATCTCATGCGATTGCCGGCCGGCGGCACGGAGCCGCGGAAGGAGCGCGCCGCCGTGCGGCTGCCGGGCGAACTGCGTTGTGTGACCGAGGGGGTGATGCCACGGCCCTGGCTGCAGACACTGTTCCTCGCCCCCGACGGGTCGATCTGGGCCGTGCAGTACGACACCCGGCTCGTGGACGGCGGCTTCAAGCCGCACTGGTGGGCGATGATCCTGCGGTCCACCGATGGCGGCCGCTCGTTCGACCTGTGGAGCGAGATCCCCTACGTGCCCGACGCCGCCGCCGACCCGCAGGCGGCCGCACGGGGCGGCTTCACGGAGCCGACCGTCTGCTTCATGGCCGACGGTGCGGCTGTCTGCCTGCTGCGGACGACCGACGACAAGGGGCCGGGGCCGCTGTACATCGCCCGGTCCACCGACCAAGGCAGGTCCTGGAGCCGACCGGCCGTGTTCGACGATCTCGGCGTCTGGCCGCAGATGCTGCGGCTGAAGAATGGAGTGACGCTCGCCGCCTACGGCCGCCCCGGGCTCTACGTTCGCGGCACCGCCGACCCGGCGGGCCTCCGCTGGGGTCCGCGGGTGACGGTCGTGCCGCCGGGAAAGATCAGCACCGACACCTGCTCCTACACCGCGTTCCTGCCGCTGGGCGATGACCGCGCCCTGCTGGCCTATTCCGAGTTCAACCTGCCGGACGCCGAGGGCCGCCCGCGCAAGGCGATGCGGGTGCGGGAAGTCCGGGCGACGATCGGGAACCCGGCGGTTCGCTAGCCGGCGGCGCCGCGGGTCAGCGGGTCTCGACCGCCTGCCCCCAGGGCATGGGCATCGTGGGGGGCGTGCGGTGCAGATCGCGCCGCGGATCCTGCGGCCGCGGCTGCCACCAGTCGATGAACCGGACGAACTGCCGCACCGCCTCGTCGCAGGCGACCTTCCCCTTCTCGGCCGTGGCCCGCGTCGCCTCCCCGAACACCCCGTTGTCGTTGAAGCTGCTCGTCCAGCCCGCGGGCGTCGCCGGCCCCGCGCCGAACAGGTCGACCCAGGCGAAATCGCTGCGCTCCTCGTTGATCTTGTACGTGCCGTCGCGGACGAGGTCGGTCCGCACGTCGCCGCCCTCGAGGTGGAGGTACATGCTCGTCTCCAGTTCGCAGGCGTGGGCGCAGCCGCCGGGGAACCCGCTCTCCCGCCACCGCGGCAGGAACGCCTTGTCGACCGTGAGCAGGCTCCACCAGCTCAGGGCGCAGCACTCCGCGTCGGTCTCCAACACCGTCCGCCGGGCGACCAGATCGAGGGGCGGCATGTTCGAGCCGTGGCCATTGAGGAGGACGATCTTCTTGAAGCCGTGGTAGGCGAGCGACTTCGTGATGTCGAGCACGTGCTCGATGAAGTGGGTGAAGTGCTGGTTGATCGTGCCCGGGAAGTCCATGACGTGCGCGGTGTAGCCGTAGGCCACGATCGGCAGCACGAGAAGCTTCTCGGGGATCCGCCGGCCCGCGGCGTGGGCGACTCCCAGCGGGCAGACGAGGTCGACGTCGAGCGGCAGGTGCGGCCCGTGCTGCTCGACCGCCCCGCAGGGCACGACGCACACCTTCCGCAGCTCCACGGCGTCGTTGATCTCGGGCCAGGTGAGCTTCTCGTAGCGGTGTTCGGTGCGGGCGAGGCTCATCGGCATCGACTCCGGTGCGCGGCGGTGACGGAACCGATCAGCGGGACTCGGCCACCAGGAACCGCTTCACGAAGGCCTCGTCGAGCGTGGCGCCCAGGCCGGGGCGGTCGGGCACATCGATCCAGCCGTTCACCGACTGGAACTTCTCGATCGTCAGCTCGTGCCGCAGCGGCGAATCCTCGACGCAGTCCTCGAAGATGAAGGCGTCGCGGCAGGTGGCCAGCCAGTGGAGGCTCGCCGCCACCGTGATCGGGCTCGTGTAGCAGTGGTTGCACGGCCGGGCATGGATCTCCTCCACCCGGGCGCGGATGTAGGCGGCGTCGGTGAAGCCGCAGCGGGACAGGTCGACCTGGTAGACGTCGAGGGCGCGGCGGTCGAGCAGGGCGCGGAACGACTCGCGGCCGCACTCCCCCTCGCCGGCCGCGATCGGGACGGGCGAGCGGTCGCGGAGCCAGGCGTAGCCCTCGACGTCGTCCTCGTGGAGCGGCTCCTCCAGCCACTCGGGCCGGTATTCCGCGTAGGCGTGCGCCCGCCGCAGGGCGGTCCGCGGGTCGTAGACGCAGCCCGCGTCGATGAGCAGCGTCGCGTCGCCGATCCCCTCGCGGGCCCCGCGGACGAGGTCCACGTCGACCTGCTCGGAGGTGCCCATCGGCTCCCAGCCGAACTTCACGGCCGAGTAGCCCGCCCCCACCCAGCGGCGGCCGATGTCGGCCGTCTCCTTGCCGTCGCGGCCGAAGAGGATCGAGGCGTAGCCGCGGAACCGCGTGTGCATCGCGCCGCCGAGCAGGCGGTGGATCGGCTGGCCGAAGGCCTTGCCCTTGAGGTCCCAGAGGGCCATGTCGACGGCCGCCATCGCCGTGATCGTCACGCCGGTGCGGCCGTAGTACATCGTGCGCCGCAGCATCTTCCGCCACAGCCGCTCCTGCTCCAGCGGGTTCTCGCCGACGAGCAACTCCCGCAGGCCGCAGGTGATGTTGTGGCTGGACGGGGCGTCGACGATCGCCTTCACCACCTCCGGCGCGGAGTCGGCCTCGCCGATCCCCTCCAGGCCGCATTCGGTGCGGACCCGCACGAGCACGCAGTCCTGGCTGCTGGCGGTCTTCGCCGTGACGACCGGGAGCCGAAGAATCTGGCAGATGACGGAGGCGATCTTCATGGCGAGGCGAGAGGCTCCGGGAGTGGCGAGCTTGGGACCCGTGAGAGCATAGGGCGTGCGATCATGGGTTGGCAACGGTGGCGACGGCTACGGCAGCCACCTGCGCACCGCTTCACCCGGTGCGCGTCGTGGATGCCTGACGGCCGGGGTGGAAACCGCGGGCGTGACCGGAGAGAATGACCGCGTCCACCGGGATCCGCCACCGCGCCACGAGGCTTCGATGTCGTTGCAACCAAGCCGTATCCTCCGGGTCCTCCGGGAAGGTGGCTACCCTGCCGTGATCAAGGTCGGCTTCGCCGACCCGCGGGTGATCGAGATCGCCGGCCTGTGCGGCGTCGACGCGGTCTGGCTGTGCAACGAGCACGTGCCGACCGACTGGATCGACCTGGAGAACCAGGTGCGGGCGGCCCGGCTCCATGGCGTCGACGCGATCGTGCGGGTGGCCCGGGGCAGTTACAGCGACTACATCAAGCCCCTCGAGTTGGACGCCGCCGGCATCATCGTGCCCCATGTCGAGACCGCCGACGAAGCCCGCCGGATCGTCGACTGGGTGCGGTTCCATCCGCTCGGCCGCCGCGCCCTCGACGGCGGCAGCATTGACGGCAGGTTCTGCATGGTGCCGGTGGCCGAGTATCTGGAGCACTCCAACCGTGAGAAGGTCGTGATCCTGCAGATCGAGTCGCCGGAGGCGCTGGAGCAGGTGGAGCGGATCTGCGAGGTGCCGGGATTCAACGGCATCTGCTTCGGTCCCGGCGATTTCAGCCACCGCATCGGCAAGGCCGGCCAACTCGACGACCCGCAGGTCGTGGCCGCCAGGCGCCGCGTGGCCGCCGCCTGTCGGAACGCCGGCAAGATCGCGATGGCGCCCGGGCTGATCGCCCCGTTCGAGGAGCTCGTGGCGGAGGGCTATGCCGTGTTCGGCATCGGGGCCGACGTGATCGGCCTGGCCGACTACTTCCGGCAGCGGCTCGGGTTCCTGCGGGGGAAGATCGACGGGCTGCCCGCGCGGCGGCCGGCCGCCGCCACGCCCTATTCCTGATCCCGCCCGCCGTCCGCGGCCGCCCCGGACGTCTGGGTGGCCGTGCGCTCGGCCCACGACGGGACGATCCGCTGCTGTTCCCAATCGCGGGGCGTCAGCAGGTCCGCCGGCAAGTCCGGCACGGCCGCCTCGATCCGGTTCGTCGTCTCCGCGTCGAGCGGGCCGCGGTCGC
>JBJTHX010000043.1:0-3376 GCA_046094745.1 Planctomycetia bacterium | reverse complement strand
CCGCCGGCCGTCGCACGTCACCGGTGCCAGCCATGAGCAGTCTCGCCACGGGCCAGAGCAACACCCACCGCCTCCGCAAGGCGGTGCACCACCATCGCCTGACGAGCAAGCGGGGCCTGCTCGAGCGGATGTTCACGCTCTGGTTCCGGGGCTTTGTCTACAACCAGATCTGGGAAGATCCGCGGGTCGACGCCACGGCGCTGGGCCTCGGCCCCGAGTCGAGCCTGCTGACGATATCCAGCGGCGGCTGCAACGTCCTCAACTATCTGGTCCACCGGCCGCGCCGGATCGTCGCCGTGGACCTCAACGCCAACCACATGGCGCTCCTGCGGCTGAAGCTCGCGGCCCTGGAACATCTGCCCGACTACGAGTCGTTCTACAAGTTCTTCGGCTACGGCCGGCACGACGACAATCTGGTCAACTACCGCCGCCACATCCGCGACCACCTCGACCCGGCGACCCGAGCCTTCTGGGAGTCGAGCGACTGGCCGGGGCGGAAGGTAGGGCCGCGCCGCATCAACTACTTCAAGCGCGGCCTCTACGAGAAGGCGAAGCTCGGCCAGTTCTTCCGTGTCGTCCACGGCATCGCCCGGAGCATGCGCCGCGACCCGGCCCGCCTCCTCGCCGCCCGCACCCTCCCCGAGCAGGAGCAGATCTTCGAGGAGACGTTCGGCTCGCTGTTCGAGAACCGGCTCATCCGCTGGATGGGCCGCCAGCCCGTGGCCGTCTACAGCCTGGGCATCCCACCGAGCCAGCACGCCGCGATGCTCGAGGAGCAGGCCGGCGACGGCAGCAAGCTCTTCGACATGTACCGGGAGCGGGTCAAGCGGCTGGCCTGCGGCTTCCCGCTCGACGACAACTACTTCGCCTGGCAGGCCTTCGGCCGCCGCTACGATCACGAGGGCCGCAAGGCCCTGCCCGACTACCTGAAGCGGGAGAACTACGAGACGATCAAGTCGCTCGTGGGCCGCGTGGAGACCCACGTGGCGTCGCTGGCCGACTTCCTCCGCACCGAGAAGCCCGGGGCGCTCAACGGCTTCGTGTTCCTCGACAGCCAGGACTGGATG
This sequence comes from Planctomycetia bacterium, assembly GCA_046094745.1. Classification (GTDB taxonomy): domain Bacteria; phylum Planctomycetota; class Planctomycetia; order Pirellulales; family UBA1268; genus QWPN01. The sequence continues at coordinate 2,309 of JBJTHX010000043.1, read as the reverse complement.
CCGCCGCCGGTGATCGAGGAACTGTGGGGCGAGGTGGCCCGGGTGGGCGGGCCCGGCACGCGGGTCATCTTCCGCACCGCGGGCGAGCAGGCGCCGGTCGCGGCGGCGCTCCCGGCGGAACTCCGCAGCCGCTTCCACTACGACCGCGAGCGGTCCGCGGAACTCCACAAGCAGGATCGCTCGGCGATCTACGGGATGTTCCATCTCTACGAGATGGTCGACGCCCCGCGGCCGGCCGCGGCCGCGACGCCGTCATGAACGCCGTCGACACCCCGGCCGCCGATCAGGCCGCGTCGATGGACCGGATGTACCGGCTCACGCGGCACGTCTACGACCTGACCCGGGCCTACTACCTGCTCGGCCGCGACCGGATGCTCGCCGAGGTGGCCACCTCCCGTTCGACGGCCACGCTCGAGGTGGGCTGCGGCACGGCCCGCAACCTGATCAAGCTCGCCCGGCGGCCCGAGCCCGGCCTGCTCTACGGCATCGACGCCTCGGCCGAGATGCTGGAGACGGCCGCCCGGAGCATCGCCCGGGCCCAGGTGCCCGCGGCCGGTCACGAGCCGATCCGCCTGCGGCAGGGCCTCGCCGAGCAGCTCGACCCGGCCGCGATGTTCGGCCGCACGGAGCCGTTCGACACGGTCTTCTTCTCCTACTGCCTGTCGATGATCCCCACCTGGCCGGGCGCGATCGACGCGGCCCTGGCCGCGCTGAAGCCGGGCGGCCGGCTCCTGATCGTCGACTTTTGGGACCAGGCGGAACTGCCCGGGCTGTTCGCGGCCGGCCTGAAGCGGTGGCTCGCGCTGTTCCACGTCCACTACCGGCCGGACGTGCACGCCGCGCTGGCCGACCTCGGCCGGTCGGGCCGGGCCGACGTGGCCTTCGCGTCGGTGGCCCGCCGCTACGCCTACATCGCCACGATCACGAAGCGCTGACGCTCCACCCTCCGTGGCGCATGCCTCCAGGCATGCGGATGCGGGTGGTGGAGCGAGATCGTCCATGCGCACGCCTGGAGGCGTGCGCCACGAACGCAGACCACCGGCTCGGTCACGGCAGCAGGAACACCAGGCCCGTGATCGTCGCCGCCTCCACGGCCAGGCCGCGGCCGCTGATCGGCACCGCCGGCACCGTCCAGGGAGCGCAACTGCCCGGCCGGTAGTAGCCCAGCGGGTAGACGCATTCCCACGGCAGTTCCACGCCCATCTTGTAGGGCAGGACGGGGAGCGTGACGAAGAAGTGGGCCGCCGAGAGGAACGAGTCGGCCACGAAGCCGTGGGAGTGGCCGTACCGCTCGAGCGTCCAGTGCTCGAAGTACAGCGGCTTGTGGCAGTAGCCGGCCGCCTTCCAGGTGAACATCGTCGTCGCGAACCGCCGCGGCTGGAACGTCTCCCCCTCCAGCCGGCACTCGCACGGGTAGTCGGTGCCCGGCCGGCCGCCGACGCGGATGTCGATGTCGACGTCCGGCAGCGCGTCGGCACGGAGCCTCTTGAGGGCATCGCGGCACTCCTCCGCATCCTCGGCGCACGGCCCCCGGGCTTCGGGCTCCCTCGCCGCGACGAGCGTCGCCGTCGCGGGACACGTGTCGCACGGCACGGCCGGCGAGGCAGCGACGGGGTCGAGGGCCGCCGGCTCGGCGGCCTCCGGTGCGGCGGGCTCCGCCGGCTGCCCGGCCGGGTCCGTCACGGCGACGGCGGGAGCGGGCAGCGGGTCGGCCGCGGGCGTGGCGAACAGCCGCCACCCCTCGGCGGCAGCGGGCAGGGCGAGGAACAGCCAGGCGGCGAGGGCCGCGGCCGCGCGGCAGTCACTCCGGCTTGGCGTGCTCCGCCGTGTAATTCGGGGCTTCCTGCGTGATGACGATGTCATGCGGATGGCTTTCGCGTACGGATGCGGCGGTGACCTGGATGAATCTCGCGTCGCGCCGAAGTTCCTCGATGGTCCGCGTGCCGCAGTAGCCCATGCCGGCCCGGAGGCCGCCCACGAGCTGGTAGACGAACACGCTCAAGGGCCCCTTGAAGGGCACCCGACCCTCGACTCCTTCCGGCACCAGCTTGTCGCCGCCGCGCCCCGTCGCCTTCTGGCGGTAGCGTTCGCTCGAACCCTGGACCATCGCCCCCAGCGATCCCATGCCGCGGTAGGCCTTGAACGTCCGTCCCTGGTAGAGGACGGTCTGTCCGGGGCTTTCCGCGACTCCCGCGAGGAGGCCGCCCAGCATGCAGGCGTGGGCTCCCGCGGCGATCGCCTTGGTGATGTCTCCCGAGTAGCGAATGCCTCCGTCGGCGATCACCGGCACGCCGGCACCGGCCGCCTCC
>JBJTHX010000042.1:0-13637 GCA_046094745.1 Planctomycetia bacterium | reverse complement strand
GAAAGCTTCTTGCCGCCGGCCATCGGTGTCCACGCGACCAGCGCCACTACCCGCGGGGACGCGGACGAACGGGCCGTCCCGGAGCGAACGGTCGAGCCTGACCGCTGTTATGTGATCGATCGTGGGTGCGCCACGTTCGGGCTCTGGAACGCGATCCACGCCGTGGGCAGCAGTTCCGTGTGCAGGGTGCGGGACAAGATCGCCGCCACGGTCGAGCACGCCAACGACCTGACGCCTCACGGGAATAGCTCGTGCCGGCGCAGCCACGGCCTCATGCGCACGCGGGGTTCGCTGCTGCGCAGTCGAGTGTTGAACTGAGCGAGGGGCTGCCCATCCCCTCGAGCCGGCGTAGGTGGCCAGCGCAGCCCGGAGGGCGAGAGCGCAGGCACCTCCGAGCGAGCGAAGGTCAGGATGACCGGAGCGAGCGTCCGGCGAGAGGGTGTGGGCAGCCCCGAGCCGGCGTTGCCATGCCGCTCTGAAGCCGATCTGTGGCGAATCCCGCTGCGGCTACGGGTTGTCGACCTGGAACGCCCGGTCCATGAGGTCCGGATTGCCCGTCTTCAGGCCGTACAGGAACCATCGCACCCGCTGCTCGCTCGTGCCGTGCGTGAACGCCTCCGGCACCACGTAGCCCTGGGCCTGCTTCTGGATCCGGTCGTCGCCGATCGCCTGGGCCGCGTTGACGGCCTCGCGGATGTCCTCCTCGTCGAGAATCCCGGCGTAGCGGGCGATGTGATGGGCCCACACGCCGGCGAGGAAGTCGGCCTGCAGCTCCATGCGTACCGAGAGCCTGTTGTAGTCACGGTCCGAGAGCTGCGCCCGCATCGACTGCACCTTGTTGCTGATGCCGAGCTGGTTTTGCACGTGGTGGCCGATCTCGTGGGCGATCACGTAGGCCTGGGCGAAGTCGCCCGGGGCGCCGAATCGCCGCTTCAACTCCTCGTAGAACACCGGGTCGATGTAGACCGTGCGATCGAGCGGGCAGTAGAAGGGCCCGGCGCCCGCGTCGGCGATGCCGCAGCTGCTGCGAACCTGCCGTGTGAACATCACGAGCTTCGGCGGGGCGAAGCGGCGGCCGAAGGCCTTGGGGAAGAGCGCTGACCAGACGTCCTCGTTGTCGGCCACCACGGTCTTGATGAACTTGCCCATCTCGTCATCGATGGGCTTGCCGGGGGGCCCCTGCTGCTGCTGCGGGGCCATCATCTCCGGGGCCATCTGCAGCATCTGCATCGGGTCGGCGCCGAGGAACATCATCACGATCATGAACAGGAGCGTGAGCAGGCCGCCCCCCACGAGCACCTGCTGGCCGGTGCTCCGCCTGTCCTCGACGTTCTCGCTCTGCCGCCTGCCTTCCCAACGCATGCCGTGGTCCCTCTGCGCGTGACTGCCGATCCCTTTTCCGTCCCGGCGGACGGTGCTCGGATTGTAGGGCGGCCCCCGACCGCCTGCACGCCCCTGGCGAGACTCGCCTGGAGGGCGAGCCATCGCCCGGCTGGTCGCACCTCGGCTGCGACCACGACGGGCCAAGGCCGCGGGGGGCTGGACGACGCGCCGGAGCATCCCTCCGGGCCTGCTCCGGCTTACGGCGAGACTCGCCTGGAGGGCGCGCCATCGCCCGGCGGGTCGCACCTCGGCTGCGCCCACGACGGGCCACGGCCGCGGGGGCCATGGATGGCCCCGCGGCCGTGTATTCAGTCCTCGGGCAGCGGTCGGCCCTTGGTTTCCGGCAGGAAGGCGAGCGCCACCAGCCCGAGCAGGAAGATGCAACTCATGTAGGAGCAGGCGTTGCGGAAGGCCGCGAGCTTGGCCTCGGGCGTGGTGGCACCGGCCTTGAGGGCCGCCTGCAGGGCGCCTAGCGTGAACGGCCCGCTGGCGGCCACGAACCGGCCGACGTTGTAACAGAAGCTCGTGCCCGTGCTGCGGAGGCTCGTGGGGAACAACTCCGGCAGATAGATCGCGAACCCGGCGAACAGGGCGAGCTGGCAGCCCCCCATGATCGCGCTCATCCAGATGTCGCCCCGGCCGTTGAAGAACTGGAAGAAGGCGACGGTGGCCACGAGGGCCGCCACGAAGGCCAGGGCGAAGGCCCGCTTGCGGCCCATGCCCTGGGCCAGCCGCGTGAACAGCAGCATGCCGAAGAAGGCGCCGATGTTCTGCACGATCGAGTTGACGCCGATCCAGAACTGCTGGCTGCCCGCGATCTTCTCCGCCGGCACGCCGTCGGCCACGAGCGAGGCCTTGATGACGTCGCCGACGAGTTCCGGGCTGAAGAAGCCGATGCCCCACAGGCCGATCACGCCCGCCACGCAGAGCACCATGCCCAGCAGGGCCGAGCCCCGCCACCGCGGGTCGCCGAGGAGCGCCGAGTAGGAGCCGAACTTCACGCCCGCCGCCCGGCCCGCCGCCCGGGCCTGCACCCACTTCTCCGGCTCCTTGAGCCGCATCTGGATGAACACGCACAGGAAGGCGGGAATCGCGCCGACGAGGAACATGTACTTCCAGGCCGTTCCCGCGGCGATCGCCTTCGTCGCCTCGAGGTGACCGAGGTACATGCTCGTCACCCCGGCCGTCACGTTGCCGATCGCGGAGAGCGCCTGCAGGAGGCCGAGGGCGCCGGTGCGGGAGCGGTCGGGGAGCGTGTCGGCGACGAGGGCCACGGCGAGGCCGAACACGCCCCCCACGCCAAGGCCGGTGAGGAACCGGTAGGTGGCGAAGTCGGCCCAGCCGGTGGAGAAGGCCGAGAGGCCCGTGCACACGGAGTAGATGAGCACCGTGAGCGTGAGCATCTTGGCCCGGCCATAGCGGTCGCCGAGCGACCCGAAGATGAGGCCGCCCATCGCCCAGCCCGCCACGAAGATGCTCGTGGCGTAGCCGCCGTAGAGCTTGGGGTCCATCCCGGCGGGCAGCAGCGACTCCATCGCCTTGTTGCGGGCCAGGATGAAGAGCTGCTGGTCGAGACAGTCGAACAGCCAGGCCAGCGAGGCGACCGTGAACACGAACCAGTGGTAGGGCGTGAGGTCGCGGTACCACGGGCCGTGGTCGGCGGCGGCGGACGGTTCGCGGGTGGCGGCCATGCGGGCGGGCTCCTGGAAGTGGCGGCGGCGGACCGCGGGGATCAGCCGAGCGCGGCCTCGATCCGCCGCATGTAGTCGATGCTCTCCCGGGCCAGCCGCTCGGGGCCGGGAGCATAGTCGAAGACCTCCACGCTCACCCAGCCGGCGTAGCGAACCTCGTCGAGCGCCGTGAAGATCGGCGTGTAGTCGGCCGCCCCGAAGCCGGGGCCCCGGAGGTTCGGGTCGTTGGCGTGGAAGTGCTCGAGGTAGCGGGCGCTGGCGAGGATGATCTCCGGGATCGCCTCGGCCTCGCTCGACATCGCCTTCACGTCGAGGTGCAGGCGGACGTGCGGCGACCCGATCCGCTCGATCAGCCGGCAGGTCTCCGCGGCGGTCGTGAGCACGTCGGTCTCCGCGGGCGCGAGCGGCTCCAGGGCCACGACCGTGTCGGTCGTCTCCAGCACCGGCACCAGCCGGGAGAACACCTCGTGGATGTGGTCCAGGGCCTGGCCGGCGGCGACCCCCGGCAGCAGGCTGCGCTGCTTCGGCGAGCCGAAGACGAGCACGCGGCCGCCGAGGTCGTGGCACAGGCGGGCGAGTTCGCCCAGGTACTCGACGGTGCGGCCGCGGACGGCCGCGTCGGGGTGGGCGACATGGAAGCCCTCGGTCTTCGCCAGCAGCCAGTGGAGGCCGACGCAGTCGAGCCCCGCGCGGGCGATCGTGCGGCGGATCTCGCCCCGCTGGGCGGCGGTGAGGTCGGTCGCCAGGGGAGCGAGCGTGAAGGGGGCGACCTCCAGCCCGGTGTAGCCGCAGGCGGCGGCGAAGTCGCAGGCCTTCGCGAGGGGCCAGCCCTCGAAGGTCTCGTTGCAGATCGCGTAGCGAAGCGGGGTGTTCATCGGATCGTCGCCGTCAGGCTCCCGCGACCTTCGCGGCCCGGCCCGTGCGGGCCGACCGGTAGCAGGCCTCGATGATCGCCACGGCCTTGCGGCCCTCCGCGCCGTCGAGCGGCGGGCGGCGGCCGACCCGCACGGCGGCGAGAAACTCGGCGAAGTTCCGCGTGTGGCAGGCGTAGTTGATGGCCAGCGGGTCGGCGGCGCCGCCGGAGGTGCTGCTGGCGGCGCCGAGCCGGGCACGGATGGCGTCGTCCTCGGCCGCGGCGGTGCGGAACTGCCAGGCCACGAGCTGCTCCTCGACGATCTCCGCCGTGCCGTCGCGGCCGCCGAACAGGAACCGGCGCATCTGTCCTGGAAACAGGCTCGTGGCGGCGAGCAGTTGGCCGAGGGCGCCGTTGCGGAACCGGAGGATCGCGACGCACGTGTCCTCCACCTCCAGCCGCTCGGCGTCGTGGGCCCGCACGGCCGTCATGGCGACGACGCTCTCCACGGGGTTCTCTCCCGCGGGCAGATCCGGCATCGTGGCCCCCGCGATCCACTGCAGGGCGTCCACGCCGTGGATCGACTGGTTCATCAGCGCCCCGCCGCCGTCGAGGGCCTTGGTGCCCTGCCAGCGACCCGGGCCGTAGTAGGCATCGTCCCGCCACCAGGGCACGGAACTCGCCGCCACGGCGAGCGTGCCGAAGCGGCCGGCGGCCGCGGCCTCGTGCACGGTGCGCACCACGGGATTGAACCGCTGTGGGAAGATCGCCCCCAGCGTGACGCCCGCCTTGTCGCAGGCGGCGATCATCCGGTCGATCCGCTTGAGGGAGATCTCGAGCGGCTTCTCACAGATGACGTGGACGCCGCGACGGGCGGCCGCGAGGACCGCCGGCAGGTGGGCGCCCGACGGCGTGGCCACGGTGACGAAGTCGGGTTGCTCGCGGCGGAGCATCCGCGCCGCGTCGGCATGCCAGGCGCAGCCGAACTGGGCGGCGAACGCCCGGCCCTTCTCCTCGGTGCGGCAGCAGGCCGCCACGAGTTCCACGCCGGGGATGTCACGAAGCGCCCGGGCGTGCATGCCCGCGATCGCCCCGATGCCGATGATCGCCGCCCGCATCCGCCGGTCTCCGCGCCGCCGGTTCCTCCCGGCGGCTCCACAGTGTGGCCTTGGCCGCCGGGCCGCACAAGCGTCGTGGCGGTCGCCTCACCGCGAGCGGTAGAAGAGGTCGAAGAGGCGGTCGTGGAGGGCGTGCAGCCAGCGGAACGGCCCGTCGTGCGTCGCGGCCGACCGCGGGGCGCAGGGCCCGCGGTAGATCGGACCGCACGACGGCACGCCGCTGACGCCGACGAGATCGTATGGCACGGGCGGCGGCAGGCACGGCGGCAGCGCCCGCGGCTCGCCGCAGTCGTGCAACGGCTCGAGCGGCGCCTGCCAGTCGCGTGGCGAGTCGTTCCGCGGCGGCAGCATGGTGGCCAGATTCCGCTCGGCGTCGATGCCGGTGGTCGCCGGGTCGATCCGCGGCGTTCCCGCCAGCGGGTCGGGGACCACGACCGCCGCGGGAGCCGCGGCGGAAGCGGTGTCGTGTGGCGCCTCGTCGCGGGGATCGGCGCCGACCGCCGACAGGCAGGTCACGACCCCGACCAAGGCCAGCGACGCAGCGACGAGTCGCCATGCCAATCCCGTGGATCTGCCAGCCGCTATCATTGTGAATGGACTCCAGGCCCTTGCATCGGTCAGGGATGGGTCGAGGCTGGAGAAGCGGACCCGATCTGAATCACGGGCCGGCAACTGGCGCAGTCTTGGGAGACCGGGCAAGCAGCCTGATGTCCCCCGCGGGCATGGCGAGATAGTCCATGAAGCTTCCCGAAGCGGCACCGATCATCGACGCCCTGGGGCGGTCCGGCAGCCGCACGGTGCTCGTCGCCACCGGCGGCGGCGCCCGGGCCATCTCCCACCTGGTCGGCACGCCCGGGGCGAGCGGCGTCGTCGTCGAGGGACTCGTGCCCTACGCCCGTGAGGCGATCGACCGGCTGCTCGGCGGGCCACAGGAGTCCTACTGCGCGTCGCGCACGGCGCGGCGGCTCGCCGTAGCCGCCTGGCAGCGGGCGGTCGACTGCGGGGCGGCCGCCGAGGGGGCGGTCGGCGCCGCCGTGACGGCCAGCCTCAAGACACGGCAGCCGAAGCAGGGGGCCCATCGGCTGTTCGTGGCGATCCAGTCGCTCGCGGCCACGGTCACGGCCGAACTGGTCCTGGAGAAGGATGCCCGTTCGCGAGACGAGGAGGAGACGGTGGCGGCCGCCGTGCAGCTCGAGGAACTGCACTCGGCCTCCGTCGGCCGCGAGCCGACCGTCCCCCCCTCGCTCCTGCCGACCGAGCGGGTGGTGCGGGCGCGGTGCGCCGCACCGCCGGCCGGGCAGGCACTTGTCGCCGGCAGGCTGCCGGCCGTCCGCGCCGACGCCGCGGGGGAGGCCCCGTCGGCCCGCACCGGACGGCTCGTCTTTCCGGGGTCGTTCGACCCGCTCCACGAGGGCCACCTGCTGATGGCCCGGATCGCCGAGGAGATCGCGGAACGGCCGGTGGAATATGAGCTCTCGATCACCAACGTCGACAAACCGACGCTCGACTACATCGAGATCCGCGACCGGGCCGCCCAGTTCGCGGACCGGCCGCTGTGGCTCTCCCGGGCCGCCCGGTTTCTCGACAAGCTCGACGTCTTCCCCGGCAGCACGTTCGTGATGGGGGCCGACACCTACGCCCGGCTCGCCGACCCGCGGTACTACGGCGGCTCGGAGGCGCAGGCCGCGGAGGCCGTGCGGGCCATCGCCACCCGCGCGGGCGGCCTGATCGTCTTCGGCCGGGCGAAGGGGGACGACTTCCAGGAGGCCGCGCAGATCGTCGTCCCGCAGCCGCTGCGGGAGATCACCTACTTCGTGTCGCAGCGGGAGTTCCGGCTCGACGTCTCGAGCACCGAACTCCGGCGCCGGGCGCGGGAGCGGGAGGAGGCAGCATGCGGCGGCTGACGGGAATCGGCCTGGCGATGCTCCTGGCGACGACGGTCGCGGGCGGCCGCACGGCGCGGGGCGACGAACTGGCCGCGCGGCTCGAACCCTTCGTGGGCGACACGCTCGACCTGGTCGAGCTCGGCACCGGGAAGCGGTTCGTCCGTCCCACGCTGCAGGCTGTCGTCGAGAAGGAGGGCAAGGCCGCGAGCCTGCGGCTCGTGCCCGAAGGAGAGAAGGCCGTCATCAACCTGCCGGTCGGCGGGATCGTGAAGATCGTGGCCGGACGCGAGACGATCCACGAGGCGGAGGCAAAGGGCAAGGGCGCGGCCCAGGTGAAGGGTAAGAAGGCGAAGGAGGCCGACGAGAAGAAACTGGCCGACTCGCGGGCGCGGATGGCGGCCCGCGGCGTGCAGCCGTGGCCCGAACTGACCGCCGACGAGCACGCGGCCGAGGTCGAGAGCCTGGACCGGTTCGTGGCGGAGGTGAAGGAGGCGTTTCCCGGCCTGCAGGTGACCGCGACACACGAGTTCATCGTGGCCACCGACATCCCCGCCGTCCAGATGGCGCCCTACGTGAAGAGCCTCGACCAGATGCACGACTTCCTCTGCGACCTCTACGGCATCCCGCGGGGTGAGCCGCTGTGGAAGGGCAAGTGCCTGGTGATCGCGTTTCTCCGCGAGCAGGACTTCCAGGCCTTCGAGGCCCGTTTCATGAAGGTGCGGATGCAGGGTGCCCACGGCCTGTGCCACCAGAGCAGCGACGGCCGGGTGGTCATGGCCTGCCACCGCGGCGACGACGCCCCGGCCTTCGCCCACATGCTGGTCCACGAGACGAGCCATGGGTTCAACCACCGCTGGATGTCGCCGGAGCGGCTGCCGAACTGGCTCAACGAGGGGATCGCGGAGTGGGTGGGCACGAAAGTCGTGCCGGGCTCCAACCAGGTGCCGTTGAAGGAGGCGTTGGCGCTCGAGCACATCCGCCGCACGGGGTCGCTGGGCGACGACTTCTTCGGCCGGGAGAACATCGACGCCGTGCAGTACGGCATGGCCTCGAGCATGGTGAAGTTCATGGCCTCCCGCGACCTGAAGAAGTTCGCGGCCTTCGTCCAGGGCATCAAGGAGGGGCTGCCCGTGGACGAGAGCCTGCGGCAGACGTTCCGGCTCTCGCTGGACGACCTCGTGAAGGCCTACGGCAAGGCCGTCGGCGTGCCGAACCTGCGGCCATGAGGCCGGTCACTTGATCCGCTTCGAGAGGCTGGTCGCGAGGCGGTCGAGCGTGCGGCTGCGGTCCTCGAGGCCGATGTGCACGCGGATCACGCTCATGGCCTTCGTGTCGGCGAGGGCCTGGCGGAGGGCGGCGTCGAACTCCCCTTCCGTGCGGACCTCGTAGCCGGTGCCGCCGCCGAGCACCTGCGGCAGCAGCTGGTACTGCCAGGGGTTGATGTCGTTGAAACTGCCCTCGTGGAGCAGCCGTTCGGTGCCGTAGCCCTTGTTGTCGAGGACGATCACGGTCACGGCGAGCCCGCGGCGGACGATCGTGGAGAGTTCCATGCCGGTCATCTGGAAGGCGCCGTCGCCGACGAGCGCGATCACCTTGAGGTCGGGCCGGGCGGTCTTGGCCCCGAGGGCGGCGGGCACCGCGAAGCCCATCGACGTGTAGTAGGCCGGCGCGATGAACTCGGTCTGGCCGCGGATCACCAGTTCGCTCGAGGCGAACAGGGCGTCGCCCACGTCGGCGATCACGATCGTCTTGTCGTCGAGCGACTCGTCGAGCCGGCGGACGAGCCGCGTGGTGGTGATCGCCTGGTCGGAATCGAGGCGGAAGGCCCCCTCGACCGCGGCCGGCGCGGCCGGCAGCCGCCGGGCTGCGGCCTTCGGCCGGGCGGCGGCCACCCCGCGGATGAAGTCCTCGAGCAGCACGTCGTGGAAGTGGTGGTGGCTGATCCGCAGGTCCGCGCTCGTGGCGAAGATGCTCCGCGTGGCGTCGAGCTTGGCCGTGAAGATGCCGAGGTCGATGTCGGTGAGCAGCGTGCCCAGGAGGATCACACAGTCGCTCTCCTCGACGAAGTCGGTCACCTCCTGCCGCCCCATCGCCCCTTCGTAGAGTCCGATGTAGAGCGGGTGCACCTCGCTGACCACGCTCTTGGCGAGCATCGTCGCGGCGATGGGGATGCCGGCGGTCTCCGCCAGGCCGATGGCGTCGGCCTGAAGGCCGTAGCGATGCAGCTCGATGCCGGCGATGATCACCGGCCGCTTGGCGGCCTCGATGCGGGCCACCGCCTCCCGCACCGCCTCGGCCAGCGCGTCGGGGTCGCTTCGCCGTTCGGGCTGGGCGTAGGGGCGGATCTGGTCGGGCACCACCGCCACCATGTCGCGGGGCAGCTCCAGATACACCGGCCGCTTCAGCCGCCAGGCCGTGTCGAACAGGAAGTCGATGTCCCGGAACGCGGTGGCCGGATCGACGATCTCCAGGCTCGCCGCGCAGATCTTCTCGAACACCTCGAGCTGCGTTCGCCACTCGCGGACGCGGTGGTGGAGCAGGGCGTCGCTCGACCGCTCGCCGATACCGGGCGCGCCCGAGATCATGATCACCGGGCTCTTCTCGGCGAACGCCCCGGCGACCGAGTTGGCCACGCTCAGCCCGCCCACGCCGTAGGTGACGCACAGCGCGCCCATGCCGTTGACGCGGGCGTAGGCGTCGGCCGCGAACCCGGCGCAGTCCTCGCGGGTGCAGTTGACGAGGTCGAGGGGGCTGTGCTCGAGCATCGAGTAGAAGGCGAGCACGTAGTCGCCGGGCAGGCCGAAGACGTGCCGGATGCCGTAATCGGAGAGCCGCCGGATCAGGTACTGGCCGATCGACAGGCTCGTCACGCTCGTGGCCCGTTGCACGGCCGGCCGCGTCGCCAGCGGGGCGGCCAATCCGTTGTCGAGGCTCGTGCCGAGGACGATGGACATCACTGCCTCCCTTCGATCCGCCGCCGCCGGGCAGCCAGCATGAGCGACCAGAAACCCAGGAACGCCAGGACGCAACCGAGCACAACCAGCGGCCGGCGGGCGTCGTGGTTGAACCGCCACGCCCCGACCGCGTGGATCGCGCCCCAGCCCACGATCGCCAGCATGATCCAGCGGATCATCCGCTCGGCGTCGGCGAGGTTGGAGCGGGCCGCCATCGACTCAATTCTATGCCCGCGCCGTCCGCGCGGCGGGCGCAAAAAAAGGCCCCCGGAACGGTCCAGGTCCCAGGGGGGCGGAGAACCTGAACCGTTTCCGGGAGCGATTGGACGGTGAGCGGTGGTCGGGATCGAGCTGGCTCGAGGCCGACGGCGAGCGTCCGTGCCGCCGTCGAATTCGAGGGGAGCGGGCGGCATGCCCCGCTCCCTGGCCTTCAGGCGGGCGGAAAGTAGGGCCCGCTTTTTTTGGGGTCAAGGCCGTTTCCGGGCCGCCTTCCAGACCGCCCCGCCGTTGCCCAAGCCCCCCAGAGCGGCCGCCCGACGACGACGCGGGTGTCCGCGCGGTCTGCGGAGGCGGCGCCAGGCTATGATCCGGCCTCACTCCAAGGAAACTTCCCATGACCACCGTCACCGCCGCGGCCGTTCCGATCCCCGGCGCGGGCACGCCGCCCACCGCCGAGGCCTGGGCCGCCGCCTTCGCCGCCGCGCTGCCCTACGAGCCCTACCTCGATCGCCATGCCACGCCCGAGCAGCGGAGCCGCTGGGACGCCAGCCACGGCCGCATCGCGCTCACGGCCGAGCAGCAGCGGCTGCTGGCCGGCTTCGTCCGCCGCATGCCGGTGCTCGTGCTCTCGGGCGCCTGGTGCGGCGACTGCGTCAACCAGTGCCCGATCTTCGCCCGATTCGCGGCCGCCGCCCCGGCGATCGACCTGCGGTTTCTCGATCGCGACGCGCGGCCCGACATCGCCGCCCACCTGAAGGTCTGCGGCGGCCAGCGGGTGCCGGTCGCCGCCTTCTTCAGTGAGGACTTCACGCCCGTCCTCTTCTATGGCGACCGCACGCTCTCGGCCTACCGGGCCGCGGCGGCGGCCGAACTCGGCGCCGCCTGCCCCACGGGCCTCGTGCCGCCGGCGGCCGCCGCCCTCGCGGCCACGACCGCCGACTGGCTCGACCAGTTCGAGCGGGTGCAGTTGATCCTGCGGCTCTCCGGCCGGCTCCGCGCCCTGCACGGCGAGGCATAAGGAGTCGAGATGACGAGCCGTGAGCGTTGGACGGTCTATCCGCTCCTGTTTCTGGCGATCGGGCTGGCCGTGCGGGGCGGCGTGCCGGCGGAACCGGCGGACACCGTCGCCGCCCACGCCGTCGAGGCGCGGCAGGTGGTGTGCCGCGAGATCGTGGTCACGGGCTCCGACGGCACCGTGCTCGTGCACATCGGCCGCGTGGTGGGAGGCGGCGGCGGCCGGATCGAGATCAAGGATGCCTCCGGCACCGACGCGATCGCGATCGGCACCCGGCCGGAGGGCCGCGACGGGCACGTGGAACGGTTCGACGCCGAGGGGCGGACCGTGGAGTGACGATCCGAGTCGCCAGCGGAACTCGCGGTCGTTCAGCGAGGATGCGTTGGCAGAGCCGGAGCGATCGGCTCCCGTTCCGCCACACCGGGGCTGGCCTCAGGCGGAGCGGTGTGTGCCGGGGGATGGTGGGCTCTCAGGCGTCGTCGGCGGCCTCGAACCTAAGCCCCTTGGGCCTTTGAAGCCGCGGCGTGACACGGGGCGGCTCGGAGGTCCGTCACGCCGTGATGGACCATCCCGCCGGTCGGTGTTAGGGTGCCATTTCCGGAACTGTCGTCGACGCAGTTTTACCGAGGCGAGCCTCAATACAATCGTCCAAAAAATTGGGACTCATGCCACGGAATCCCAGTTGGGCCTTGCCTGCCGCGATCATCGTGCTGGCTGCACCGCTCGGCCAAGCCGCGGCCGGTCCGCCGGCGGACACGAAGCCGTTTGGCGGCAAGCCGGTGACGATCCCGGGAACCGTCGAGGCCGAGCACTTTGACCTGGGGGGCGAAGGGACGGCGTATCACGACCTCGACGACGCGAATCAAGGGGTCGCCTCCCGAGAGCCGACCGGCGTGGATATCGAGCAGCGAAGCGCCCGGGCCGAACCCGGCAGCCAGGTCGCCGACCCTCCGGCGGCCAAGGCCCTGAGGCTGGCCGAGGGCATGGCCGACCCCTTGTCGCCGGCCGAGGCCCTGGCGACCATGGAAACCCTGCCGGGCCTGCGGGTGGAACTCGTCGCCGCCGAGCCGCTGGTTGCCGATCCCGTGGCGATCGACTGGGGCGCCGACGGCAGCCTGTGGGTGGCCGAGATGGCCGACTATCCGCTGGGCATCGACCCGCCGCCGGGAGCGAACCAGAAGGGCCGGCCGGGCGGCCGGGTGCGGCGGCTCGTCGATACCGACGGCGACGGCATCCCCGACTCGGGCACCGTGTTTCTCGCAGGAATACCGTTTCCCACCGGTGTGATGGCCTGGCGTGACGGCGTGATCGTGACCTCGGCGCCGACGGTGTTCTTCGCGCGGGACACCACCGGCGACGGCCGGAGCGACGAGCGGATCGACTTGTTCACGGGCTTCAAAGAGGGCAACCAGCAGCACCGGATCAACGGCCTGCGGTGGGGCCTCGACGGCTGGTGCTGGCTGGCCAACGGCGACAGCGGAGGACGCGTGCGTTCGCTCGCCACGGGCCGCGAGATCGACCTCGGCAATCGCGACCTGCGGGTCCGGCCCGAGACCGGGGAGCTGGAACTGGTGGCGGGGATGTCGCAATTCGGCCGAGCTCGCGACGACTGGAGCCACTGGTTCGGCTGCAACAATTCCGACCCTTGCTTCCTGCTGGGGCCGGACGATCCGGCCCTGGCCCGCAACCGGTTCGTGCAGGCCCCGGCCGCCCGGCATCAGCTCGTCGATCCGGGCCAGCGGCTCTTTCCCTCGAGCCCGACCGTCGCCCGGTTCAACTACCCGGGCTCCGCCAACCACTTCACGTCGGCCTGCGGCCTGGAGATCTGCCGCGACCCGCTGCTGGGGCCCGACTTCGCAGCAAGCCTCGTGGTCTGTGAGCCGGTGCACAACCTCGTGCACCGTGAGGCGCTCGAGCGGGACGGCTGGGGCTTCCGCAGCCGCCGGCTCGATCGGGAGACCCACCTGCTGCGATCCAGCGACAACTGGTTCCGGCCCGTGCTGGCCCGGACCGGGCCCGACGGCTGCCTGTGGGTGGTCGACATGTATCGGGCCGTCGTCGAGCACCCGGAATGGATTCCGCCGGAGATCCAGGAGCGGATCGACCTGCGGGCCGGCGACGATCTGGGGCGGATCTGGAGGCTTGTCCCGGCCGGCGGTCGCGGCCGGGCGGTGCCCCGGCTCGACCGGCTGTCGCCGGCGGACCTGGTGGCGGTGCTCTCGTCGCCGAACGGGACGCTCCGCGATCTCGCCCAGCGGACCGTGATCGAGCGGTGCACGCCTGCGACTGCGACCGCTGCGGCCGCCGCCCGGGCCCCTGACGCCGGGACCGTGGCCGAGTTCACGGAGTTGCTCGGACAGGCGGCCGCTGCCGCCGACGAGCCCGTGACCCGGGCGACGGCGGTCTGGACCCTCGCGCTGATCGGCCGGCTCGATGAGTCGACGTTGCTGAGGGCCCTCGACGACTCCGACCCGAGGGTTCAGGCCCAGGCCGTCGCCGTGAGCCGGCTCGATCGCGC
>JBJTHX010000041.1:0-6391 GCA_046094745.1 Planctomycetia bacterium | reverse complement strand
GGAACTGCGGTCCGCCGCCGCCGCGATCCAACTGCCGATGGCGTGAGGCCCCGGGGCGGGCGTCACGGGAGCGATTCGAGAAAGGCGAGCAGGTCCGCCATGGCCTGGTGGTCGAGCTGCTTCTCCAGCCCCTCCGGCATGATCGACTGACCCGTGCTCACGAGCTCCTCGAGGTCGGCGCGGGAGACGGTGTCCGACGCGTTCTCGCCCCGCCGCAGCGTGACGCTCGTGGCGGTCTCGTCGGCGATCATGCCCGTCAACGAGCGGCCGTCGGCCAACTGGGCGATGGAGTTGACGTACAGCGGGTTCACCTCGCGGTTCGGGTCGAGCACGTTGAGCATGACGGCCTCGCGGCCGCGGCTCTTGAAGGCCGCCAGGCTGGGGCCGAGCGCATGGCCCAGGTCGCCGACCTTGTGGCACTGGCTGCAGACCCGCGTACAGTGCTCCCGCCCGCGGCCGACGTCGCCCGCCAGGTCGAGCGCGGGCCGATAGGCGGCGATGACCTCGTCCCGCGGGCTGGCCCGGACGCGGGAGGCGATCGCCTTGTAGCGGGCCTGGATCGCCGGCTCGCGGCGCTTGGAGAGCAGCCGCAGCTGGGCCTGGTCGAGGTCGGTGATCGCGAACGTGCCCGCCTCGATCGCGTCGAAGACGGCGAGCACCCAGGGCTCCCGGCCGAGCAGGAGGTTCGCGGCGAGCGACCGCATCCGGGGGCTCATGCGGGGCCAGCGGGCGAGCAGCCAGCGGCCGCCTGCGGCGTCGCCGATCGCGTTGATGGCCTCCAGCGCCGCCGCCTGCACCGGCTGCGGCTGGCGGCTCTCCAGCAGCGTCTCGAACACCGCGGCCGAGTCGGCGAAGGAGCCCGCGAACAACAGGCCGATGGCCCGGACGCGTTCCGCCTCCGGCCGCCCGTCGTCGACGGCGATCGCCCGCGTGCGGTCGAGGAGCCGTTCCCGGGCCGCCGCGACGGCGGCCGACAGGGGCCGCTCCCGCAGCCGCTCGGCGGCGGCCTTCGACCGGCCCGCCAGGTAGCCCGCGAGCGCGCGATCGGCCGCGCGGCCGTCCGCCGGCAGCCGCGTCAGCAGGGCCTCGACGCGGCCGACGGGCTCCGCCTCGAGCTGCTGACCGACCTGCGCGGACAGTTCCTCGAGCAAACTGCCGGCGGCCGAGTCGGCGTCGAAGTCCGCATCGGTCGCCAGCGTCGCGAGCACCTCGTCGGCACCCTTGACGAGCGAGCTGCCGATGGCGGCGCGGAAGAAGGCGTCGGCCGCGTCCCGCTTCGCGAGCCGGGCGAGCGCCGCGTTGCGGGCCGCGTCGCAGGGCAACTCGCCGAGCGAGAAGGCGAGCTGATACCGCACGCGGGCGTCCTGGTCGCCGGTCATGCCGCAGAGCCGCTCGCGCAGGGCGGCGACTTCCGGCTGCCGCTCGGCGAGCCGCACCGCATGCTCCCGGACGCGGGGATGGGCGTCGCCGAGCGCCCCGAGCAGCGTCGCGGGGGAGAGCCGGCCGAGCCCCGCCAGCGCATAGAGGGCGTGCATCCGCCCCTCCGGCAGCGACGCCTCGCGCGCGAGCCGCTCGAGGGCCGGCACCGCCTGCGGATCCTGTCGCTCGTAGAGCAATCGGGCCGCCGTGTCGCGGTGCCAGCCGTTGCGGTGGGCCAGCAGGGCGACCAGTTCCGCCGTCGGCGCCCGTCCCAGGGCCGGCCGCGGCCGCGGCGTGTAGCCCGCGGGCACGATGCGGTAGATCCGGCCGCGGTCCTGGCCGCTCGTCAAATCGAGCTGGCTCTTGATCTCCGGCGGCAGCGCCAGCGGATGCTCGATCACCTCGCGGTAGACATCGAGGACGTGGAGCGTGCCGTCGGGCGCGTTGGCGAACTGGGCGGGGCGGAACCAGTTGTCGTCGGAGCGGACGAACTCCGAGCCGCGATCGATCCGCCGGGCCTCGAGGAACGGCCCGGCCGGCGCGAGCCGCTCCCGGTGCACGAGGTTGCCCCCCACGTCGCCCACGACGAGGCACTCCCGCATCTCCGCCGGATAGGCGTCGCCCCGCACCGCCGTCACGCCGGTGGCGCCCGTGAAGTAGCCGGCGGCCCGGCCGCCCCCCTCGACGACCCCGAGCGCCGGATTCGCGACCCGCATCTTCGTCCGCACCACCCGCCACGGCTCGACGGGACTCGAGCGGAACACCTCGTCCGCGCCCCCCTCCACGGCGATCGACCGCCGCGCGGGCGGCATCACGCGGAAGGGGTTGCGGGCGGCGTAGCGGTCCTCAAAGAGCACCATCTCCAGCGGCTGGCTGTTCCCGCTGACGAACTTGCGGCCCCAGTCGTCGAACGACATGCCGTGCTGCAGGCAGCCGCTCTCGGGCCGCAGGTCGAGCCGCCGGGGATCGAAGGAGAAATCGCGGCCGGTGAGGTTCAGCGGCGCGAACTGCGGGTCGTCCGGCCGCGTGACGGCCGGCGCGCCCGCCGAACTCGTCGCCCCGTGCACGCGGCTGTCGAGCCCCCAGCGGAGGCTGTTGAGCAGCCCCTGCACGTTCGACCGCCCGAAGCCGGTGAACACCACGCGGCGGACGTCGGCCTTGCCGTCGCCGTCGGTGTCCTTGAGATACAGGATGTCGGGCGCCGCACAGACGAACACGCCGCCGTCGAAGCAGAGCACGCCGGTCGGCCAGGAGAGACCGGTGGCGAACGGCCGGGCCGCGTCGTACCGGCCGTCGCCGTCGGTGTCGTCGAGCAGGCGGATCACGCCCAGCCGATCGTCACCCTGCTCGGAATAGTCGATCATCTCGACGACGTACAGCCGGCCGTCGGCGTCGTAGTCGACGGCCACGGGCGAGTGGATGAGCGGCTCCGTGGCCACCGGCTCGATCCGGTAGCCCTCCGCGATCTGGAACGAAGCCAGCGCCGCGGCCGGCTCGCGGGCCGCGATCCGCGGCAGCCGCTCGACGGCGGGGCCGCCGGCGGCCCGCGGCGCCGGCGGCCCGGCGCCGAGCAACTCCACCACCGCCCGCTTCACGATCGCCTCCGCCTCCGGCTTGCAGACCGCGACGCTCGGCTCGTAGCCGCCGACGGGAAACTCGGCCGCCGTGGGCAGGTAGCCCGTCGCATTGTCGCCGTACCCGGCGACCGCCACGAAGCCGCCCGGCAACAGCCGCTGGGCGTGCATCTGGAAGTCGAGGAACGGCTCTCCCGGCAGGTGCACGATCCGGGCCGGCCCCGCCTCGAGGCAGCTGAGCACGACGGGCTCGGCGGCCCGCTGCAGCGAGACCAGCCGCATCGCACTGCGATAGAGCTTCATGACCGGCGAGGCCTTCGGGTCGCGGAGCCGCTCGACGCAGGCCGCGGCCGTGAACTCCGGGTCGTCCCGCCGGGGCAGGACGACCGGGCGGACGTGCCAGCGGACCGCCTGCACCGGCTCGAAGACGGTCGCGGCGATCGCCGCGTCGATCCCGGCCCGCAGCCGCTCGGCCAGGGCCAGCCGGGAGGCGTCGCTGCCGTCGTTGTATTTGCCGACGGTGATGTCGCCGCCGCAGCCCGTGAAATAGACCTGGACCACGCCCTCGTCGGCCTCGAGCTTCTCCCGGGCCAGGCCGACGAAGTCGCTCGTCGCCACGCCGTTGCCGTATTTCACCTGGGGATGGGTGGCGTAGTAGTGCAGCCGCACGAGCGGCTTCTCGCCGGCCGCGAAGGTGACCGTCTTCACGTACGGGTCGATCGTTCCCTCCGGCAAATCGCGGAGCGCGGCCTCCGGCCGGCTCATCCGCACGACGACGCCGCCCCGGCCGTCGGGCACGCGGCGACTCGAGGCCACGCGGTCGACGCGTCCCTGCCCGACGCCGACGCGGTCGCAGGGCTCGAGCCGCGCGACCGCCTCGGCCGCGGCCGTCGCGATCCGCCGCTCGACGGCCGCGCACCAGTCCGGATCGACGTGGGCAGTCGCATCGCCGTGCTGGGCGAGCACCCGCTGGGCCTCGAGGTCGACCATCGGCGCGGTGTGCTGGTGGAGGGTCTGCACGGCCACGTCGTCGGCGCCGGCGCCGACGGCCTCGGCGATCCGCCGCCGCAGGGCCGCGTGCGACCCGTTGCTGATCATGCACCAGTCGATCGCACAGAGCACGTGCCGCTTGCCGCCCGACTCGAGCACCACGCCCTTCGCGAGCAGCGGCGCCTCGACCTTCTCCAGCGGGTCGCCGCTGAACAGCGGCTGCCCCACCGGCGGTGTCACGTCGCAGCGGAACGTGGCGATCCGCAATCCGGGGGCGGGGTCGGCCGCAGCCGCGGCCCAGGCCAGCGCCAGGCCAACCGCCATGACACCGCTGGGGAAACCGCGCCGCCACGCTGTCGTCCTGTCCATTGCCCACTCCCGATCGGAGGATTCAGCCCGTGAGTTTCTTGTAGCGGAAGCGATGCGGCTCGTCGGCGGCCATGCCGAGCCGTTCCTTGCGACCCCGCTCGTAGACCTCGAAGTTGCCCTCGCAGACGTGGACGTAGCCGTCGCCCTCGAAGGCGATGATGTGGGTCGCCAGGCGGTCGAGGAACCAGCGGTCGTGCGTGATCACCACCACGGAGCCGGCGAAGCTCGTGATCCCCTCCTCCAGAGACCGCAGCGTGTCGACGTCGAGGTCGTTCGTCGGTTCGTCGAGGAGCAGCAGGTTCGCGCCGCCGCGGAGCAGCTTGGCCAGGTGCACGCGGTTCCGCTCGCCGCCCGACAGCGTGCCCACCTTCTTCTGCTGGTCGGGCCCCATGAAGTTGAACTGGGCGACGTAGCTGCGGGCGTTGACCGTCCGCTTGCCGAGTTCGATCGTGTCGTGGCCGCCCGAGATCTCCTCGAAGACGGTCTTCTCGGGATCGAGCGCGTCGCGGTTCTGGTCGACGTAGCCGATGTCGACCGTGGCCCCGACCTTGACCGCGCCCGAGTCGGGCTGCTCGGCGCCGACGAGCATGCGGAAGAGCGTGGTCTTGCCGGCCCCGTTGGGCCCGATGATCCCCACGATGCCCCCCGGCGGCAGCCGGAAGGAGAGGTTCTCGAACAGCAGCTTGTCGCCGAAGGCCTTGGAGATGTTCTCGACGTCGATCACCTGGTCGCCGAGCGGCCGGCTGGCCGGGATGAAGATCTCGACCTCCGAGTCGCGGACGGCCGCCTGCTCCGCGGCGAGCTTCTCGTAGGCGGCCATGCGGGCCTTGCTCTTGGCCTGCCGCGCCTTGGGCGACATCCGCACCCATTCCAATTCCTTGTCGAGCGTCTTCTGCCGGGCCGAGACCTGCTTCTCCTCGAGCTCGAGCCGCCGCTTCTTCTGCTCCAGCCACGAGGAGTAGTTGCCCTCGAAGGGGATGCCCCGGCCGTGGTCGACCTCCAGGATCCACTTGGCCACGTTGTCGAGGAAGTAGCGGTCGTGTGTCACCGCGACGACGGTGCCCACATATTCGGCCAGATGCCGCTCCAGCCAGTCGACGCTCTCGGCATCGAGGTGGTTGGTCGGCTCGTCGAGCAGGAGCAGGTCGGGCTTCTCGAGGAGCAGGCGGCAAAGGGCCACGCGGCGCCGCTCGCCGCCGGAGAGGTTGGTCACGCCCCAGTCACCCGGGGGCAGGTTCATCGCGTCCATGGCGATCTCCACCTGGCGGTCGAGATCCCACAGGTTCTTGGCGTCGATTTCGTCCTGCACCCGGGCCTGCTCGGCGAGCAGTTTCTCCATCTCGTCGTCGCCAATGGGCTCCGCGAACCGGGCGTTGATCTCCTCGTACCGCCGCAGCACGGCCCGGGAATGGTCGACCGCCTCCATGACGTTCTCGAACACCGTCTTTTCCGGGTCGAGTTTCGGCTCCTGCTCCAGGTAGCCGACGGTGTAGCCCTCGGCGAGCCGGGCCTCGCCGTCATACTCCCGGTCGATGCCCGCCATGATCTTCATGAGCGTGCTCTTGCCGGCACCGTTGCGGCCGAGCAGCCCGATCTTCGCCCCGGGGTAGAAGGCGAGGTTGATGTTCTTGAGCAGCTCGCGCTGGCCGAACTTCTTGTTGAGGTCGGAGATCTGGAAAATGAAGGCGGGGCCCATCGGTCGAATCGTCGCGCGGAGGGAGGAATGGCAGGCTCCACAATTCTAGCAGGACGGCCGCCCGACATGAGGGCTCGTTGCAGCCCGGGTGGCCGCGCACTACGATTCGGACAGGTTCAAGCCCGTTGCGGAGAGATTCGATCATGCCCGAGTACGCCCAGCCCGAAGTCCTCGTGTCCACGGAGTGGGTCGCCGCCCATCTGGCCGATCCGCAGGTCCGGATCGTGGAATCCGACGAGGACCGGGCCCTCTACACGCAGGGCCACATCCCCGGTGCCGTCGAGATCGACTGGGCCGTCGACCTCCAGTGCCCGGTCGTCCGCGACTACATCGACCGGGCGGC
>JBJTHX010000040.1:0-7244 GCA_046094745.1 Planctomycetia bacterium | reverse complement strand
CGGTTCGACCTGGGACTCGAGCAGGTCGCGGGCGTCCCTGCCGCGGCCGTCGGCGACGAACGTGAGGGCCTGCCGGGCGGCGGCGAGAAACCGGTCGCGGGCCGTCACCGCGGCCATGAACAACTCGCGATCCTTGTCGTCGCTGAAGATCTTCTTGTAATTCCCGCAGAGCGTCGATCCCGTGGCCACGGCCGTGGCGAACCGCCGCTCGGCCGCGGCCACCCGGGCCGGCTCGCCGGACCGCAGAGCGGCGTCGGACACCGCCCGCAGCACCGCCAGGTCGGCCTGGATGATCCCGCCCAGGATCGGAAACGAGGGCACCACGTTCGTCGAGATGGCGACGACGTGGCCGTTGATGCCGAGCATCCGCCACAGCGACGCCGCGCCGATCGCGATCGCCAGGCACACGACGACGATGAAGCCGGCCGCGACCCGTCGAGAAATCGTCCACGAACTCATGGCAGGCTCCTCAGGAAGGACCGGCGGCCGCCGGCGCCGCGGCCGGCAGGGTGTCGGCGGCGGCGATCAGGTCGAGATCCACGAGCACCTTGACCCCGGAAGGCGCCTTCGCGATGCCGGTGATGAACCGCGCGTCGACCGCGCCGCCGAAGTCGGGCGGCGGCTCGATGTCGGCGGCCGTGAACTGGGCGACCTCCTCGACGGCGTCCACGATCACGCCGTACGGCCGGGTCCCGCCGGCGGCGGCGGTCACGTGGGCCACCACGATGCAGGTGCGATCGTGCTCCTCGGCCGCCGGCAGCCCGAACCGCAGCCGCAGGTCGACCAGCGGGATGAACTTGCCGCGGAGGTTGATCACCCCGCGGACGTGCGGGGGCATGGTGGCCACGGGGGTGATCGGGCAGAGACGGATGATCTCGCGGACGGCGAGCACGGGAACGCCGTACGCCTCGCCCCCGAGCGCGAACGTCAGATACTTGCCGGGTGCGGCGGTGGGGATGTCGGTCATCGGTGGTCGGCGGTCAGGCCGCCGTCTCCGAGGCGGGGACGCGGATGCGGACGAGTGCGGTGGTGTCGAGGATCAGGCCCACGCGGCCGTCGGCGAGGATGGCGGCGCCGGCGAAGCCGCGGCCCGCGGGGAAGGTCTCGCCCAGGCTCTTGATGACGACCTCCTGCTTGCCCAGCAGGGCATCGACGAGCAGGCAGCGGCGTTCCTGTCCGGCCTCGACGACCACCACGATCGCCGCCGCGGGGTCGGCCGTCGCGGGGATGCCGAAGTGGCGGCCGAGACGGAGCAGCGGCATGAGCCGACCCCGGACCTCGACCACCTCGCCGCGGCCGTGCACTGTGCTCACGGTGCCGGGCAGCGGACGGAACGACTCGCGGACCGAGAGCGCGGGGATCACGAACCGCTCGTCGCCCACGCCGACGAGCAGGCCCTCGATGATGGCCAGCGTCAGCGGCATGAAGATGGTGAAGGTGGTGCCGTGGCCTGGCCGCGAGGCGATCTCCACCTTGCCGCGGATCCGCTCGACGTTGCGCCGCACCACGTCCATGCCGACGCCGCGGCCGGACAGGTCGCTGACGCGGTCGACGGTCGAGAAGCCCGGCGCGAAGATCAGGTCGAGCACCGCGCGGTCGTCGAGCTGCTCGTCGGCCCGGATCAGGCCCCGCTCCACGGCCCGGTGGCGGATCCGCGCCGGATCGAGGCCGCGGCCATCGTCGGCCACCTCCACCACCACGAATCCACCCTGGTGAAAGGCCCGGAGCGCGATCGTGCCGCAGGCCGGCTTGCCGGCGGCGACGCGGTCCGCCGGGGACTCGATCCCATGGTCGGCCGAGTTGCGGATCATGTGCACCAGCGGATCGCCGATCTCCTCGATCACCGAGCGGTCGAGTTCCGTGTCCTCGCCGTCGAGGACGAGCCTGATCTCCTTGCCGAGCTGGCCGGCCACGTCGCGGACGAGGCGACTCATCTTCTGGAACGTGCCCCGGATCGGCACCATCCGCAGCCCGGTCGCCGTCCGCTGCAGTTCCGAGCAGATGCTCCGCAGCTGGGCAAGGGATCGGGCGAGCGGCTCGTCGGCCGAGCCGGCGACCGCCGGATGCTGCGCGACCATCGCCTGCGTGATCACGAGTTCGCCGACCAGGTCCACGAGCCCGTCGAGCTTGCCGGTATCCACCCGCACCGAGGCGGCAGGGCTGGTCGGTCGCGGGGCGGCGGCTGCGGACGGCGGCGCCTGCGCGGGGGACGGCTCGTCGGGAGGCGGGGCCGCCGCCGCCGCCGGCGCGGGGACCGGTGCGACGACCACCGCAGGGGCGGCCGCCAGCGCGGCGGGCCGGCTCGCGGTCGGCGGCGACCGTCCGGCGCGGCTCGCCAGCGCGGCCCGGGCGGCTTCGATG
Organism: Planctomycetia bacterium; assembly: GCA_046094745.1. Taxonomy (GTDB): domain Bacteria; phylum Planctomycetota; class Planctomycetia; order Pirellulales; family UBA1268; genus QWPN01. The sequence goes on along the minus strand of JBJTHX010000040.1, from coordinate 4,883 downwards.
ACCGACTGCACCGGCAGCGACACGCTGTCGGCGGACTGCCGGCCCGCGAGCCGGTCCGACACGGCGGCCACGTAGCGGGCGAAGAGGTCGGCCCCGGCAAGGACGACGTCGATCTCCGGGCGGCCTAGCCGCAGTTCGCCACGCCGTGCGGCATCGAGCAGCGACTCCACTTCATGGGCCACGTGCTGGAGCGTGGCGAGTTTCAGGATCCCGGCGTTGCCCTTGAAGGTGTGGAAGGCGCGGAAGACGGAGGTCAGGGTCTCCGGATCGTCGGGGCTGCGCTCGAGCACGAGCACCCCCTGCTCGATGTCGCGGAGGAAGTCCTCGCACTCGGCGCAGAAGAGCTGCAGCATCTCGGCATCGAGCCCCGCCGGCACCAGCGGCACCGCCTGCTCCGCGGCCGCCGGCGGGTCCCGGGTCGGAGCGGGTGCCCGCGGCCATGCGGCGGGCCACTCCGGCAGCGGTCGGCCCCGCTCCGCGGCGGTGACCGCCTGCCCCATCCAGTCGTGCCACGCGGCGAACCGGCCTCGGGCCTCCGCCGCCAGCGGCGTGCGGCCGTCGGCCGCCCAGCCCCGCGCGACCACCACCGCCGCCGCCAGTGCGGGCGGGCCTTCGGCCGCGGCCGTGGCCGCCGCGGCCAGGAGTTCCGCCAGTCCGGACACCGGGCGGTCGGGGCTCATCTCGAGCGCCGCCAGTTCGAGACCGATCTCCTGAAGCAGTTGGCGAATCGCGGCGGGTGAGGCGGACACGGGCATCCCCTGGGGCCGTGAGGCGGGAAACCGCTTCCCGCGGCGGCCAAGCATAGCTTCGCCCCGGGGCCGCCGCCTTCGGCCGGGCTCTCCGGCCGCACGACCGGCATCTCCCGCACGACCGGACGGCCGGATTCTCGAACTACAATCGGCGGGGACATCGAGACCCGACTTCGAAGGCGGTGTGCATGAACGCGATGCAGCGACTGCGGCTCACCCTCCTCGGCCCGCTGGCCATGCTGGCGGCGCTGGCGACCTTGGCCTACTTCAATCAGGCGGCTCTCAACAGGGCCCAGATCAACCGCTTCCAGTCATTCCGGCTGGCGCACGAACTGCGGCACAGCTCCGACGAGCTCACGCGGCTCGCCCGCACCTACTGCGTCACGGCCGATCCCGCCTTCGAGCGGGCGTATTGGCATCTGCTCGACGTCCGCAACGGCGACGCCCCGCGGCCCGACGGCCGGACCGTGGCCCTGCGCACGCTCATGGAGCGGCAGGGCTTCAGCGCCGCGGAACTCGGCAAGCTCACCGAGGCCGAGGACAACTCCAACGCGCTGGTGACCACCGAGACGATCGCCATGCATGCGATGAAGGGCCGCTTCGCCGACGGCCGCGGCGGCTACACCAAGGAGGGCAAGCCCGACCCGGAGATGGCGCGGCGGATCATGCACGACGAGCAGTATCACCTCGACAAGGACCTGATCATGCGGCCGATCGCGGAGTTCGAGGAGATGCTCGACGACCGCACCGAGGCGGCGGCGGAGGCCGCCGGCCGCCGCAGCAACCTCCTGGCCCTGCTCGTGAGCGTGGTCGCCGGCCTCGCGGCCGTGATCGGCTGGCTGAGCGTCGCGCACCACGCCCGCACGCTGCGGGCCGCCGTCGCCGACCTCGCGGCCACCGCCGAGGGCGTGGAGATCGGCTCGGGGCAGGTGGCGGCGACGAGCCGGATGCTCGCCCAGGGCGCCGCCGCGGAGGTCACGGCGGTCGGCGAGATCGCGTCGGCCGCCCGCGAGGCGGGCACGCTGGCCACCGACAACGTCCGGCGCACGGGCTCGGCGGGCGACCTGGTGGCCCGGGAACGGCAGGAGTTCGCCGGCGCCAAGCCCCTGCTCGACGAGATGGTGACGGCGATGGCCGCCATCGACGAGGCGGGCGGCAGGATCTCGAAGATCAACAAGACGATCGACGAGATCGCCTTCCAGACGAACATCCTCGCGCTCAACGCCGCCGTGGAGGCGGCCCGGGCGGGCGAGGCCGGCCAGGGCTTCGCCGTCGTCGCCGACGAGGTTCGCAGCCTCGCCCAGCGGAGCGCGGTCGCCGCCCGCGAGACGGCGGCGCTCATCGAGACGGCCATCGCGCGGACGCAGGCGGGACGGGTCCGCGTGGCCGCGGTGGCCGAGGCGATCGGCGGCCTCGCCACCCGCTCGGCGGCCGTCGGCACGCTCGTGGAGGAGGTCCGCGCGGGCAGCGGCGACCAGCACCGCGCACTCGACCGCATCGGCACGTCGCTGGGCCGGATCGAGCACACGTCGCAGCAGACGGCGGCCGCCGCCGAGGAGGGGTCCGCGGCGGCCGAGGAACTCTCGGCCCAGGCCCGCGGCCTGGTGGACGTGGTGGCCACGCTCAATCGCATGGTCGGCAACCGCCCCGGCTAACCCACCGCAATCCGAGACGCTCGGCGGACCGTCGCCGCACGGACGGGCTCACCCGGCCTCCGGAGCGGGTTCCGAACGTGTGACGGTCCCGAGCGGGAGGATCCCGGCGGCCAGCCACAGGCTGGCGATGGTGGCCACCGCGGCGAGGATGCCCACCGTCCCGAAATGCCGCAGCGGCTCGCCCGCGCCCCCGGCGACGACGAGCCCGCCCCCCATGGCGCCCAGGCCGCTGGCGACGTGCTGCACCGACGAATTGACCGACAAGAAGCTGCCGCGGCGGCGCGGCTCGATGCTCGCCGTGATCAGCGACATCGCAGTCACCATCCGGCTCGCGTTGGTCGCCATCAGCACGGCCACGACCGGGGCCGCGCCGGCGATGCCGACCGCGGGCAGATGCGTCAGCACCAGCATCATGCCGGCCGACAGGGGCACGATGCCGCGAAACACAGAGAGCGCGCCGCGACGGTCGACGAGCCGGCCGGTGAGCGGCGTGCCGACGAACGTCAGCAGCCCGCCGGCGATGAACACGAGGGGCAGTTCGGCCTCCGTCACGCCCAGGTTGGCCACGAGGAACGTGCTGATGAACGGGATCACGGCGAATGCCCCGACCATGAGCAGGCTGATCAGGGCGAAGGCGCGGCGATGGACGGGAACCGTGAGTGTCTCGATCAGGCGGGCCAGCGGATGCAGCCGGGAGCCGTCGATGTGTGCGGCCAGGGGGGGCAGCGACCACGCGGCCAGGCCGACCAGCGGCAGCCCGAGCACTGCGAGCGCGAAGAATGGGGCCTGCCAGCCGAGCCGCGTGCCGAGCGCGATGCCCAGCGGCACGCCCACCACCGAGGCCACGGCGAAGGCCAGCATCAACGTGCCCGTGGCGCGGCCGCGGCGCTGCGGCGGAAACACGTCCGCGACGATCGCCAGCGACAATCCCCCATGGACGCCCCCGAAGCCACCGGTCACGCACCGGGCGGCGAGCAGCAAAGGGTACGTGGCGGCCAGCCCACAGGCCACGGTGCCCGCGAGCAGTCCGACCGAGAATACGAGATAGGCCGCCTTCCGCGGCACGCGGTCGAGCCACGGGGCCGCCAGGAATCCGGCGACACCGGCGGCGAGGGTGTAGGCCGACACGACCCAGCTGAACCTGCGGGCGTCGATGCCCAGATCGGCGAGCAACTGCGGCCCCAGCGGCATGACGATCATGAAATCGACGATGCTGATGAACTGCAGCGCTGCCAGCGCGAACAGGATCGGACCCTCGCGGCCGGCCGGGATGGACCCTGGACCGCCGTCCGCGGATGGCGCGACGAGGGCTATTCGCGTTACGATGGTGATGCGTCTCCTCGCGTCCACTCTACCGGGGCTCGTGCTCGCGGCCAAAGCCGGTGCGCATCATCGCGCGGCCGCGTCGCCCGCGTCTCACCAACCTGCCTGCCATGCTGCATCACCTCCTCACACACACCCTCGAGACGGCCCCCGACCGCCCGATCCTCGAGTGCGACGGTTCCTGGACCACCGCGGCGGAGCTCGAGCGACTGGCGTCGCGGCTGGCCTCGGGCCTGGCGGCGCTGGGCCTCGAGGAAGGGGATCGGGTGGCCATCCTCCTGCCGAACTGCCTCGAGTTGGTCGTCTGCTACCTCGCCTGTTTCCGGATGCGGCTGGTCGCGGTGCCGCTCGACTACGAATACCACCCGCTGCAGGTCGGCTACGCCCTCGGTCACAGCGGCGCGTCGATGCTGGTGGTCGATCACGCACGCATTCGCGGCCTCGAGGAGGCGGGCGCCCTCGGTGCGGTACCCCGCGTCGTGGTCGTCGGCGACAACGCCGCCGGCGCCGGCCGCCGTCCATTCGCATCCCTGCTCGGCGCCGAACGCCCCATGCGCTCCGAGGCTGCGCCCGACGACAGTCCGGCGGTGATGATCTACACGTCCGGGACCACGTCCCGTCCCAAGGGGGTCGTCCTGTCTCATGGGGCGCTGGCGACCGGCGTCCGCAAATACCTCGCGCGGGTCATGCTCACGCCGGACGACGTCGCCCTGATCGCGACGTCCGTCTCGCGCCCCCTGGCGATCCGCTGCCAGGTCCTGCCCAGCCTCTGGGCCGGGGGACGTGTCAGCCTGCTGCGCGCGTTCACCGTCGACGGCTTCGTCGCCGCCCTCCGGCGGCCGCCCGCCAAGACGTTCTTGACGCTCACCCCCGCGGGCCTCGGACAGCTGCTGGCGAGTCCCGACTTCCGGGGCTGCGACTTCAGCCACCTCCGGCTCTGCCTCGCCGGGGGCGACAGCGTGCCGACCAAACTCCTCGCAGCCTTCGAGCAGCTGACAGGCGTGCCGGTCACCGAGCAGTGCGGCTCCACGGAGACCGGACCATATGCCATGAATCCGCCGTTCGGACGCAAGAAGCCGGGGTCCGTCGGCCCTCCGTCGCACGGCGTCACCGTGGCGGTGGTGGACGAGCATGGCGTCGACGTGCCGACCGGGAC
>JBJTHX010000039.1:0-4730 GCA_046094745.1 Planctomycetia bacterium | reverse complement strand
GCTCCAGCGACTCGGCGGCGGGTAGACCCCCCGACGCCGACGAGGGCGGCCGTCGGGGCCGCCCTCGTTGTCGCACGGCGTTGGGGGGCCTAGTCGCCGCCGAGTCGCTGGAGCTTCTGCAGTGTCCGCGAGAGCATCCCGCGGACGGCGGCCCGCTCGGCCGAGTTGAAGTGCCGCCGATGGGCCTCCACGCAGGCTGCTACGGCCTCGGGATCAGTCCAACGGACGGGATCGGCTGGCGGATCCATGCCCGTCACGCTAGCCCACGCCATCCCGGCGAGTCGCTCCCGGCGGGAATGGCGGCATGTGGACCGGGAGCGGTGGAGAGGCGATGATTTGTGGGCTTCGGGAGACCACGGGCGTGAGGCAGACGGGCGAACAGACCGCCGCGTGGGACGTGGTGGCCGAGCGGCTCGAGGCGTTCGTCGCCGCGTGGGGGGAAGGCTCCGCGCCGGCCATCGACGCGCATCTGCCCGCCGGTTTGCCCGCCCTGCGGCGGCTGGGACTCGTGGAACTTGTGAAGGTCGACGTCGAGTTTCGGTGCCGCGACGGGGGGCAGCCGCGGATCGAGGAGTACGTGGCGGCGTTCCCGGAGCTGGACGCGGTGGACGGACCGCCGGTCGAGCTCGTCTGCGAGGAGTACCACGTGCGGAAGGCCCGGGGCGAGCCGGTGGAACTGGCGGAGTTCGCCCGCCGCTTCCCGGGCAGGGCCGCCGAGATCTGGCGCTGGTTCGGCGGCGTCGAGCGGACGATGACCACGAGCCTCGCCGCCGCCGGATGGGACGGCTTCCGGTCGGGCGAGACAGTGGACGACTTCCTCGTGCTCGCCGAGGCGGGGAAGGGGGCCTTTGCCACCGTGTATCTCGCGAGACAGATCTCCATGGGGCGGATCGTGGCCCTCAAGGTGTCGGGCGACCGGGGCGACGAGGCCCGCACGTTGGCCCAGCTCGACCATCCGCACATCGTGCGGGTTCACGACCAGAAGCAGCTCGAGGCGGCCGCCGGCCGGCCGCGGATGCGGCTCATCTACGAGCAATTCCTCCCCGGCGGCACGCTGGCGGACGTCGTGCAGCGGGTTCGCCGCACCGCACCCGGCGACCGCGACGGCCGCATCCTCCTGGACGCCGTGCGGGCGGCGACCGCCGCCTCGGGGCTCGGGGTGGCCGCCGACTCGCCGGCACTTGCGGCGTTCGCCCGGCTGTCGTGGCCCGCAGCCGTCGCCCGGATCGGTATCCAGTTGGCCGGCGCGCTCCACCACGCCCACGCCGCCGGCGTGCTCCACCGCGACGTGAAGCCGGCCAACGTGCTGCTCGGCGCCGAGGGCAGCGTGTACCTCGGCGACTTCAACACCAGCGTCCTGGCCAGCCATCCGGCCCACGGCCCGGCCGCCTCCTTCGGGGCAGCCTCGCCTACATGTCGCCCGAGCACCTCGAGGCCTTCGACTCGCGGCACGAGCGGTCGCCCGACGACCTCGACGGTCGTGCCGACCTGTTCACGCTCGCCGTGCTGCTGGGCGAACTGCTCACCGGGGAGCGGCCCTTCCGCGACCAACCCGTCGTGGGCGACGTGGCCGCGGCCGTCACCGAGATGCGGGCCCGGCGGCGGGCCGGCGCGATCGAGATCGACGTCGATCCCGCCGACCGCGACGCGGCGGCGGTCGCGGCACTGCTGCGGGAGTGCCTGGCCGCCGACCGCACGGCCCGTCCCGCCTCGGGCGGGGAACCGGCCCACCGGCTCGCGCTCGTCGGCCGGCCCCGGGCCCTCGGCCTGCTGGCCGAGCCCGGCGGCGGCTGGCGGCGGTTCGCCAGGCGGCGACCATTCGCGGCGGCGCTGGCCTGCATGATCGTGCCCAACATCGTGCTCGCCGTCGCCAACAACCTGCACCAGCGGCGGATCCTCGCCATCTTCGCCGCCGGGTCCGATCTGGCGGCGAGCCCGGTCGCGACGACGCGGGCCTTCGACCTGGCGATCGGCGGCGTGAACCTCGTCGCCTTTCCGCTCGGCATCTGCATCGGCTGGCGGCTGATCGCGCCGATCGTGCGGGCCGTCCGCAGCCGCAACGACGGCCGGACCGCCGCGGCCGCCGCCGTCCGCCACGGGAGCCTCGTGTTCGCCGACCGCATGACATGGATCGCCGTCACCCTGTGGATCGCCTGCGGCATCGGCGGCGCCGTACTGTTCGCCGCGCAGGCCGGGCTCCCGCCGGTGCCCGTGCGGCTCATGTTCCTGCAGTCCTCGCTGGTCTGCGGGCTGATGGCGGCGGCGTACACGTTCTTTCTGGTCACGCTCCTCGTGTTGCGGGCGATCTATCCCGCGCTGCTCGGACGCACCGCTGCACCGGACGACGCGGCGCAACTCGCTGCGGTGGGCAGCCGCAGCGGGTGGTACCTGCTGATGGCGGGGGGTGGTCCGTTGGTGACGATGGCGGTGATGTTCCTCCTCGGGTCGGAGGACCGGCCGGCCCTGGCGTTGCTCACGTTCGCGGGCCTGGCGGGACTGGCCTCGAGCTTGTGGGCGCATGGGGAGATCACGGCTGACGTGGCCGCGCTCATCGCGGCCGGTAAACCGGCCGACGAGTGGTCGGCGACGTGAAGGAGCGGAGCATGCGGATTTTCCTCGCGGGCATCATGCAGGGGTCGCACGTGGCGGCCCTCGTGCACGACCAGACGTATCGCAACGTGATCGGCGACCTGGTGCGGGAGCACTGGCCGGCGGCGGAAGTCTACGATCCCTTCGCCAACCATGCCACGAGCATCGGCTACGACATGCGTCGTGCCCGCGAGGTGTTCCTCGGCCACGTGGAGTTGTGCCGCGTCTTCGACCTCCTCGTCGCCTACCTGCCGGAGGCTTCGATGGGCACGGCGATCGAGATGTGGGAGGCCCACCGGCACGGCCGCCGGGTCGTGACGATCACGCCCCTGACGCACAACTGGGTGGTGCAGTTGACGAGCGACGCCGTCTACAAGGACGTGGACGAGTTCGCCCACGCCCTGCGGACCGGCGTGGTCGATCGGCTCGTCGGATGAGTTCACGCCCGGCGGCGGGCGCGGCGGCAGGCGATCGCGATCCGCGTGGCGGCGTCGGGGCCGAGGGCCCAGGTCTCGAGGCGGGCCGCCGCGTCGGTGGCGTCGGCGAGCCAGTCGGCTGCGAGGGCGGCGGCGACCGCGTCGTCCTCGGCCACGATGACGGCGCTCGAGCCGATGGCGGCGGCCACGAGGTTGCGGAGCGATGGCCGCCCGGCGGTGGCCGCGAGATCAGTTGCCGTAACGTGCACCACCACGGGCGCGCCGGTCTCCACCGCGAGGTCGGCGAGGATGCCGGCATGGAGCACGAAGATCACGTCGGGGTAGACCAGGTCGACCGCCTCCGCGAGCGCCTGCCGGGCGGTCTCGCGGGCCAGCCCGAGGAGCCGCGCCGGCACGCCTGCCGTCGCCTCGAGGAACGCCTGCGGCGAACCCTCCTTGACTGCCGCCAGGAAGACCCGCGATGCCGCGGCGACGTCGCGCAGGTGGATGCCGTACATCCCGGGCGACTGTTCCTCGAGGCCCGGCACGCTCGACGGCCCGCAGACCGCCGCCTCGATGCCAAGCCGCTCGAGGCCCGCGCGGATGCCGTGTACCCGGGTCTGCGGCGGGTCGCACGAGCCGTGATCGACGAGGAGGACACGCATCGGATCTCGTTCCCGGGCGAACCCGTCACAGCCAGCCGAGCCAGCGGACCGCGCCGAGGCAGGCGCCGGCGTATGCGGCGGCGGCCCAGTCGTCCGCCATGATGCCGAGGCCGGTCGGCAGCCGCTCGCAGCGGTCGCAGGGGAACGGCTTGGCGATGTCGAAGATGCGGAACAGCAGGAATGCCGCGGCGAGCACGGCCGGCGTGCGGGCCGCGGGCGGCACGACCAGCAGGGTCGCCGCCATGGCCGCGCCCTCGTCGAGCACGATGCAGCCCGGATCCTTGCCGCGGCCGAGCAGGGCGGCGGCCCGCGAGCAGATCGGGATCCCGGCCAGGCAGACCGCGGCGACCGCCACCGCCTCCGCGGCGCGGGGTGCGGCCCCGGCTCCGGGCGCGAACCGCTCGGCGCACCATGCCGACCCCGTCGCGATGGCTGCCGAGAGCAGCAGGCCCGCCGCCGCGCCCCAGGTGCCGGGCGCGAAGCCCGCACCGCCGAGGCCGCCGAGGGTCGCAACGAGCACGGCGGGATGCCACCAGGCGGCCGCGACGTTCTCGGGGGCGGAGATCATAGGTGGTCGATGGTACCAGCGGCCGCGCACGGCCGCAGCCGGCCGGCTATGATTCCAGGATTACTGCCGCCGGTGTTTTCCGGCGGCGGCGCCCCTCCCCGGCATGCCATGGAAACACCCACGCGGTCACGCGACGACACGATCGGCCGGCTCGAACTGGTCGAGTATCCGCACCCGGCGCTCCTGCGGCGGGCGCGGCCGCTCGCCCGGATCGACACGGACGTCTGCGCGGCCGTGGCGGGCATGTTTGACATCATGTACGCGGCGCAGGGCATCGGTCTGGCGGCCAACCAGGTCGCGCTGCCCTACCGGATGTTCGTCGTCAACACGTCCGGACGGCGTGGTGACGGGGAGGAGTTGGTGTTCATCAATCCCACCCTCAGCCGGCCTCGCGGGACGGCGATCCAGGAGGAGGGCTGCCTGTCGCTGCCCGGCGTGCGGATGGACGTGCGCCGGCCGGAGCGGATCGTCGTGGACGCCTGGTGGCATCCC
>JBJTHX010000038.1:0-2781 GCA_046094745.1 Planctomycetia bacterium | reverse complement strand
TCGACTGGCGGGTCTTCTACACCCGCGACAAGTACTTCATCAAGCAGTACGAGATGGAGACGAACCTCGTCTGCCACCTCGTGCTCGACACGAGCGCGTCGATGCGGTACGGCGAGGGGCCGAGGCAGAAGCTGCTCGCCGCGGCCAGGCTCGCGACGACGCTCGGCTACGCCGTGGTGCGGCAGGGCGACAAGGTGTCGCTCGCCACCTGCGACGAGGCGGTGATCGACTTCGTGCCGCCGAGCAATTCGATGGGGCAGATCGTGCGGATGACCGAGCGGCTCGACACCCTGAAGCCGACGCGGAAGACCCGCCTGCCGGAGTGCCTGCTCGACCTGTGCGGCCGCTTCGGGCGGCGGGGCATCGTGCTCGTGTTCAGCGACTTCTTCACCGGGTCGATGGCGTCGAGGTGCGCGGTGACGCGGACGATCTGGGCCATCGAGTTGCTCGGGGGCACGTGGCCCACGACATGCTCGTCGAACGTGGTCAGCGACACCTTGTCGCTCTGCTTGATCACGCTGAAGCCGAGCGACGCCGCCATCCGGGCCGCATACAGCAGCTTCTGGGCGTCGTCGTCGCCGTACCGCATCGACTTGCTCACGTCGAGCACGAGGTGGCAGACGAAGTTCGTCTCCATCTCGTACTGCTTGATGAAGTACTTGTCGCGGGTGTAGAAGACCCGCCAGTCGATGTGCCGCGGGTCGTCGCCCGGCACGTACTCCCTGTGGCTGGCGAACTCCACCGCGAAGCCCGCCAAGGGCGACTTGTGCTTGCCCGCCAGCGAGCCCATCACGAGGCCGCGCGGCTCGATCGGGCGATCGGCCATGCGGCTGAGCGTGTCGGGGTCGAGGTAGCGGGAGAGGACGCTTTTCGCCATGGCGGGCCTTTCGGGGTCAGGCGGCGGGCCGTTCGTAGACCTTGTCGGCCGGCAGGGCCTCGAGCAGCATCTGGATGAGCTGCTCGGTGCCGATGTTCTGGGCCTGGGCCGAGTAGTTGCCGGCGATCCGGTGCCGCAGGGCGGGCTTGGCCACCTCCTGCACGTCGCCGGTCGTGGCGTGGTAGCGGCCGTGGAGCACGGCCCGGGCCTTGGCCGCGGTGACGAGCGTGAGCACGCCGCGGGGCCCGGCCCCCCACGACACCCAGCGGTTCACGAAATCCGGGGCCTCGGGCGTGTTGGGCCGCGAGCCGCGGACGAGGGCGCAGGCGAAGCCGAGCACCTGGTCGCTCACCGGCACCCGCTGGATGAGCTTCTGCACGGCGAGGATCTCCTCGCCCGACATCACCGCCGCGATCGGCTCGGACTTGGCGCCCGTCACCCGGCGGGCGATCTCCCACTCCTCGTGGCCGCTCGGATAGCCCACCCGGATGTGGAGCAGGAAGCGGTCGAGCTGGGCCTCGGGCAGCGGGTAGGTGCCCTCCTGCTCGAGCGGATTCTGCGTGGCCAGAACGAAGAACGGCGCGGGGAGCTTGTGGGTCTTGCCGCCGGCGCTGACCTGCTTCTCCTGCATCGCCTCCAGCATCGCCGCCTGCGTCTTGGGGGGCGTGCGGTTGATCTCGTCGGCGAGGATCATGTTGGCGAACAGCGGGCCCGGGAGGAACGTGTACGCCCGCCGGCCGGTCTGCGGATCCTCCTGGATGACGTCGGTGCCGGTGACGTCGCTGGGCATGAGGTCGGGGGTGAACTGGAGCCGCTTGAACGACAGGTCGAGGGCCCGGGCGAGCGAGCTGACCAGGAGCGTCTTCGCCAGGCCGGGCACGCCCTCGAGCAGCGAGTGGCCGCCGGCGAACATGGCGATCAGCGTCTGCTCGATCACGTCCTGCTGGCCGACGATGACCTTCGCGAGTTCCTCGTTGATCTTGTGGTAGGCCTTCTCGCACCGCTGCACGGCGGCGACGTCGTCCTGGTTCATCTGCTGACTCATGGGTCTCCTCTTTCTGGGGTGGGAATCCGGATCTGGTCGTGAATCACTGGCCGATGCTGTCGAAGTAGCGACGCAACTTGTCCTCATAGCCCCGCGGCGCGGGCCGCCGGGCCCGCGTGCGGATGGCCTCCTGCTTGTCGGCGGGGAGCTTGGCGAACCAGGGCTCGTTCTCCACGGGCGGCTGGGAGAGCGTGGCTTCGTGGGACGAGTCAGCCTGGGCGCTGGCGGTCTTCATGCCCTCGCCGCCCTTGCGGTTCGGGTCGTCGCTGAAGCCCTTGCCCTGGCCCTTGCCGGCCTGCTGGCCTTTGCCCTCTCCCTGACCCTTACCCTGGCCCTGCCCTTGGCCCTTGCCCTGACCCTGGCCGGCTTGCTGGCCTTGGCCTTGGCCCTTCCCCTGACCTTGGCCCTGGCCTTGACCCTGTCCCTGGCCTTGTCCTTGGCCCTGGCCTTGGCCCTGCTGCGCCGCCTGCTGGGCGGCCTGCTCCGCGAGGGCTTGGGCCTGCTGCCCGGCGATCATCTGCGCCGTAGCCTTCGCGGACTGCGGCGCGAAGCCGCTTCCCATCTTCTGCGACGACGCCTGTTGTCCTTGCTGGCCCTGTTGTCCTTGCTGGCCACTTTGTTGGCCTTGTTGTCCTTGCTGACCAGCTTGCTGGCCCTGCTGGCCAGCCATCTGGCCTTGCTGGCCCTGTTGTCCTTGCTGGCCTTGCTGGCCGCTCTGTTGGCCTTGCTGACCCTGCTGGCCGGCTTGCTGGCCCTGTTGTCCCTGTTGTCCCTGTTGGCCGCTCTGCTGGCCTTGCTGGCCTTGCTGCTGCCCCTGTTGCCCTTGCTGGCCCTGCTGCTGGCGGCCCATCTTCTCGGC
>JBJTHX010000037.1:0-6002 GCA_046094745.1 Planctomycetia bacterium | reverse complement strand
CCTCGAGGGCAACCCCGGCCGGGGCAACCTCGTGCCCCGGCTCGTCGGCTTCCTGTCGGAGGTGGTGCGGGAGTTCTTCGACCGGGTCTGCGAGGTCGACGGCGTGGGGGGGAGGAAGGCGCTGCGGGCGATCGTCCGGCCGGTCGGCGAGATCGCCACGGCGATCGAGGAGCAGGACGCCAAGGCCCTCTCCGGGCTGCCCGGCATCGGGCCCTCCACGGCCGAGCGGATGATCGCCAAGCTGCGGCGGAAGATGCCGAAGTTCGCCCTGCTCGTGGCCCGCGAGGCGCCCGGCGAGGCCGGGGCGGCCGGCGACGTGCTCACCGAGACGTTCGCGGTGCTCCGGTCGCTGGGCCACACCGACGCCGACGCCCGCCGGCTGGTCGATGCGCTGCGGGCCGAGAAGAAGAAGCCCACGGACGTGCAGGACGCGCTGGAGGCGATCTACCGGCAGATGCACAAGCCGCGGACCTGACCGATCGGGTAGGCTGGCCCTCCATGGACTCCTTCCGCGAGCCCAGCATCCAGGCCGCTGACGACGCGCCGGCCGAGGACCGCGCGCTGCGGCCGCAGCGGATGGAGGAGATGGTCGGCCAGCGGGCCGTCCACGAGCGGCTGTCGATCGCCATCGACGCGGCCCGCAAGCGGGGCGAAACCCTCGGCCACATCCTCCTCGACGGCCCGCCCGGCCTGGGCAAGACGACCTTCGCCACCTGCATCCCGCGGGAGCTGGGCACCACGCTCCAGATCGCCAGCGGCGCGGCCCTCGCCGCCCCCAAGGACCTCCTCCCCTACCTCACCAACTGCGCCGAGGGGTCGGTCCTGTTCATCGACGAGATCCACCGGCTGCCGATCGCCGTCGAGGAGTTCCTGTACCCGGCGATGGAGGACTTCCGCATCGACATCACGCTCGGCGACGGCGTGGCCGCGCGGACGATCAACATGCCGCTGCGGCCGTTCACGCTCGTGGGGGCGACGACGCGGGCCGGCCTGATCTCGGCCCCGCTCCGCGATCGGTTCGTGGTCCGCGAGCATCTCGACTACTACTCGCCGGAGGAACTGGCCGAGATCGTGCGGCGGTCGGCCGTCAAGCTCTCGATGCCGATGGACGACGCCTCGGCCGACGAGATCGCCCGCCGCAGCCGGGGCACGCCCCGGCTGGCCAACAACCGCCTCCGCTGGATCCGCGACTTCTCCACCAGCCGGGCCAACGACCAGATCAGCGTGGAGATCGCCCGTTCGGCCCTGGAGATGCAGGGCATCGACGAGCTCGGCCTCGACGGCTTCGACCGCAAGTACCTGGAGACGATCCAGCGGGTGTTCGCCGGGGGGCCGGTGGGCATCGAGGCGATCGCCCACACCATGAGCGCCGCCCCCGACACGCTGGAGGACGACGTCGAGCCCTACCTGCTCCGGCAGGAACTGGTCGTCCGCACACCCCGGGGCCGCAAGCTCACGCCCAAGGGGGAGGAGCACGTGGGCGTGATGCCGAAGGTGGGCCCTCAGGCCAGACTGTTTTAGCGGTGGATTGACCGTGACGCCCCTGGCTGACTAGTCTATCGGGTCTCGATTCGTTCCGTTCCAGGTGATTCATGGCCGTTCCCAAGCGACGTCAATCGAACCAGAAAACCCGGTCCCGGCGGGCCCACGACTTCCTCACGCCCCGCCAACTGACGTTCTGCCCCAACTGCGGCAAGGCCGTGCCGACGCATCGCGTCTGCGGCACCTGCGGCCATTACATGGGCCGCGCGGTCGTGAAGACCGAAGAGTAGTCCTCGCGTTCCACGGGTGAGCATCTTGGCGAACGCCCCCGGCCCCGCGGGCCCGGCCCCCGCGATCGTGTTCCCCGGCCAGGGCGCCCAGACGGTGGCCATGGCCGGCGACTGGGCCGCGGCCGAGCCACGGGCCGCCGCGCTCTTCGCCCGCGCCGCCGAGATCCTCGGCTACGACCTGCTCGCCGTGTGCCGGGAAGGGCCGGCCGGCCGGCTCAACACCACCGCCGTCAGCCAGCCGGCGATCCTCGTCACCAGCCTGGCGATGCTGGAGGTGCTCCGGGGCCGCGATGGGCATCCCCTCGATGCCGCGGCGGTCACCGCGGGCCTCTCGCTCGGCGAATACACCGCGCTCGTCTTCGCCGAGGCGATCGACTTCGACGACGCCGTGCGGCTGGTCGACGTCCGCGGCCGTGCCATGCAGGAGTGCGCCGAGACCCGTCCCGGGGCCATGGTCGCGGTGCTGGGCATGGAACGCGAGGCCCTCGTCGCGCTGTGCGACGCCTGCCGCGGCGGGGACGTCCTCGAGGTGGCGAACGTGCTCTGCCCCGGCAACATCGTCGCGTCCGGCTCGGCCGCCGCCTGCGACCGGCTGGCGGCCGCCGCAACGGCCGCCGGGGCGATGAAGTGCGTGCCGCGGGAGGTGGCTGGCGCGTTCCACACGACGCTCTTGCAGCCGGCCGTCGAGCGGTTGGAGGAGGCCCTGGGCCGCACGGCGATCCGGCCGCCGCGGATCCCGGTCGTCAGCAACGTCGACGCCCGGCCGCACGCCGATCCGGCGGAAATCCGCGGCCTGCTCGCCCGTCAGGTGATCGGCGTTGTCGAATGGAACGCCTCCATGGCATACATCCTCTCCACCGGCGTCCGCGCCGTGTGGGAGGTCGGTCCGGGCCGCGTACTCCGCGGCCTGATGAAGCGGATCGACCGGTCCGTGGCCTGCCACGGCGTGTGCGACTGATCCCGCCCGCGGGCGGCACTCGTGTTCGGAGGATTCGGATGGCAGACAAGGATGCGGCCGCGGCGGCGCCGAGGCGACTCGCGGTCGATCTCTCGGGCCAGGTGGCCCTGGTGACCGGGGCCTCGCAGGGCCTGGGTCGCGCGATCGCCGAGGCCCTCGCGGCGGCCGGCGCGGCGGTGGCCCTCGTGGCCCGGTCGGCCGACAAACTGGCGGAGGTGGCCGCCGGGATCCGGACGGCCGGCGGCCGGGCGGAGGAGTTTCCCTGCGACGTCACCAAGGGCCAGGACATCCAACGCGTGGTCGACGGCGTGGTCGAGAAACTCGGCCGGCTCGACATCCTCGTCAACAACGCGGGCGTGACCCGCGACACGCTCCTGCCGCGGATGAGCGACGAGGAGTGGGACCAGGTGCTCACGACCAACCTGCGGGCGCCGTTCCTGTTCATGCGGGCGGCGAGCCGGCCGATGATGCAGCAGCGGTATGGCCGGATCGTCAACGTGGCGAGCGTCTCGGGCCTGATCGGCAATCCCGGACAGGCCAACTATTCGGCCTCGAAGGCCGGGCTCGTCGGCCTCACGCGGACGGTGGCCAAGGAGCTCGCCGGCCGCAAGATCACGGTCAACGCCGTCGCGCCCGGCTTCATCGCCAGCGACATGACCGCCGCCCTGGGCCCGGCGCTCCTCGACGAGGTGAAGAAGCGGGTGCCGGCGAAACGGCTCGGGGAGGCCTGGGAAATCGCCGAGGCGGTGCTTTTCCTCGCGGCCCCTTCTTCGGGCTACATCACCGCCCAGACGCTCGTGGTCGACGGAGGGCTGATCGGATGAGCGGGCTCAGAGACGGGCGCGAAACGCATTTTTCCCGGGCTGGACACGTCCGGGCGGGAACGGGTATATCTTCGCCGTGAAGGCGGGCAAGGTGCGCGGCCTTGAAGGGCTGCGGTCGGGCCGTCGGCGTCGGCTTTCAGGAGATTTGCAAGGTGGCATCAGTCCAAGAGCGGGTGATCGACATCGTGGCGTCGCAACTCGGCGTCAGCAAGGAACAGATCACGCCCGAAACGTCGTTCATCAACGATCTGGGAGCCGACTCCCTCGACACGGTCGAGTTGGTCATGGAACTCGAGGAAGAGTTCGAGATCAACATCCCCGACGACGCCGCCGAGAAGATCCAGACGGTCGGCCAGGCGGTCGAGTTCATCGAAAAGCATCAGGCCTGATGCAGCGGTGGACCAGCGCATGAAGCGACGGGCCGTCGTGACGGGGCTGGGCGTCGTCACGTCTCTGGGCAGGGCGATCCCCGGCTTCTGGCAGCGGCTCGTCCGCGGCGACAGCGGCGTGGGGCCGATCTCGCTGTTCGACGTCGCGGGCTACCGGGTGCAGTTCGGCGGGCAGGTGCCCTGGGAGCCGGAGACGGAGGACATCGCGAACCCCAAGGAGTTGAAGCGGCTCGACCGCTTCACGCAGTTCGCGATCGCCAGCTCCAAGGACGCCGTCGCCGACTCGGGGCTCGACTTCTCCGCGGAGGATCCGTACCGCTGCGGCGTCGTGATCGGCTCCGGCATCGGCGGCCTGTGGGAGTTCGAGGTCCAGGAGGAGCGGCTGCTCCACAAGGGCATCGACAAGGTTTCGCCGTTCACGATCCCCAAGCTGATGGTCAACTCGGCCAGCGGGCACGTCTCCAGCCTGTACGGCATCAAGGGGCCCAACTTCGCGGTCGCCACGGCCTGTGCCAGCGCCGCCAACTCGATCGGCAGCGCCCTCCGCGCGATCCAGTACGGCGACGCCGACGTGATGGTCACCGGGGGCAGCGAGGCCGCGCTCACGCCGATCGGCCTGGCCGGTTTCCAGAACATGCGGGCCCTCTCGTTCCGCGGCGACGCGCCGCAGCAGGCCAGCCGTCCCTTCGACGTCGACCGCGACGGCTTCGTGCTCTCGGAGGGCGCCGGGGTGGTGGTGATCGAGGAACTGGAGCACGCCCGGCGCCGCGGGGCGCGGATCTACGCCGAGCTGAAGGGCTACGGCGCGAGCGGCGACGCCGGCCACATCACCCAGCCCGACGAGGAGGGCCGGGGCGGCGCCCAGGCCATGGCGATGGCCCTCGAGGACGCCGGCCTGGCGCCGGACACCGTGCACTACATCAACGCCCACGGCACGAGCACGCCGCTCGGCGACGTCGCCGAGACCCAGGCCGGGAAGCGGGGGTTCGGCGAACATGCCCGCCGGCTGGCGATCTCGAGTACCAAGAGCCAACTCGGCCACACGCTCGGGGCCAGCGGCGGCATCGAACTCGTGGTCTGCGCCCTGTCGATGCACCACGGGGTGATCACCCCGACGATCAACCTCGAGAACCCCGATCCCGAGTGCGACCTCGACTACACCCCCCGCACGGCACGCGAAGCGCGGGTCGACGTGGCGATGAGCAACAGTTTCGGCTTCGGTGGCCACAACGCGTCGTTGGTGCTGGCCCGGCTGGCCTGACCTGCCGGGGGGTCCGACCGTGCCCCGGCCACTCCGGCAAGAGCAGCAATCATGATCGCGGGAACCGGTCGGCGGGTGGTGGTCACGGGGATGGGCGTGGTCTCGCCGCTGGGCCTCGCGCTCGACGACCTGTGGGCCGGACTCGTGGAGGGCCGCAGCGGGGTGGTGCCGATCGAGTCGTTCGCCTGCGGCGCCCGGCCGCTGCACCAGGCCGCCGAGGCCCGCGTCTTCACCGGCGACATCGACAACTTCGGGCCGCTCGACGTCGAGCGGAAGAAGGCGATCCGCAAGGGCCTCAAGGTGATGTGCCGCGAGAGCCAGATGGCCGTGGCCGCCGCCCAGCGGGCCCTGCACGACGCCGGTGACGCCGCCGCCCACCACCCGCCGGAGCGGTTCGGCTGCGTGTTCGGGTCGGACTACATGCTCACGCTCCCGGACGACTTCACGGCCGCCGTGGCCGCCTGCCGGGGCGACGACGGCCGGTTCGTCTTCGATCACTGGGCCACCCACGGCATGCCGCTGCTCAACCCGCTGTGGCTGCTCAAGTACCTGCCCAACATGCCCGCCAGCCACGTGGCGATTTACAACGATCTGCGCGGACCAAGCAACTCGATCACCATGCGGGAAGCTTCCGGCAACCTGACGCTCGGCGAGGCCTACGCGACGATCCTTCGCGGCAGCGCCGATGCCATCGTCGCCGGCGCGACCGGCACGCGTATCCATTCGCTGAAAACGGTCCAGGTCGCGTTGCAGGAGGAATTGGACGAAGGCGAGGGCACGCCGTCCCGTATGTCACGC
>JBJTHX010000036.1:0-3911 GCA_046094745.1 Planctomycetia bacterium | reverse complement strand
GCTCGTGATCCTCGTGGTGGTCGGCCTGCCCGTCCAGCCACTGCTCCACGATCCCGGCGAGCGGCTCGAATACCGCCTGCAGGGCTTCCTCACCTGGGCCCTCTCGGCGGGTGGCTTGCGGTTGGCGCTGGAGACGATCTTCCTCGGCTGCGGCAGCGTCTCGGGCGACATCGACACGCAGCGAATCCACATGGCCCTGGTCAAGCCGCTCGGCCGCTGGCAGTACCTGCTCGGCAAATGGCTGGGCATCGTGCTGCTCGACGGCCTGCTCGTGGCGCTCGTCGGCGGCGGCGTGTTCGCGGTGGCGGCGGCGGTTCGCCGGCTGCCGGCGGCCGACGCCGCGGACCGTCGGGCCGTCGACGAGGAGGTATTCACGGCCCGCTCGGTCGCCCGGCCGGAGCACCCCCGCGGGGCCGACTTCGAGGCCGACGTCACCGCCGCGATCGAGCAGCAGCGGAAGGACGACCCGCAGGCCTTCGCCGCCGATCCCGCCGGCGCCCGGAAGCGAATCCTCGCCCAGCGGGTGCTCGAGTGGCACACCGTCCCGCCCGACACGGTCGCCGGCTACGCGTTCGCGGGCCTTGCGCGGGCGCGGCACGAGTCGGCCGTGGTGCAGCTGCGGCTCAAGCCGTTCGCCGACGCCGTCGCCATCGACCGGGCTCCGGTCCGCTTCGCCCTCTGGCTCAACGATCGCCCCTTCCCCTTCAAGGACGGCCGGCACGAGGAGTTCACGCTCACGGGCGGCACGTTCCACACGCTCGAGATCCCCACGTCCGCCATCGACGCCGCGGGCCGGCTGCGGCTGTCGATCGCCAACCGCAACCTCGTGCCGCCGGGCCAGGAGCGGCCCGCGACGATCTCGTTCTCGCCGGGCAAGGGCCTGGAGATCCTCTACCGCAGCGGCTCGTTCCGCGGCAACTTCATCCGCTGCCTGGCCGTGATGTGGGCGAAGCTCGCCCTCCTCGCGGCGGCGGCACTCGCGGCGGCGAGCTGGCTGGGGTTTCCGATCGCGGTGCTCGCGGCACTGCTGGTGTACGTCGCGGCGGTGGCCCGCGGGTTCCTGGCCGATGCGATCGACATCTACACCGGGACCGACCGGGCCGACGCCACCTTCGTCGACATGGTGCGGCTGCGGGCCACCATGCTTTTCGAGCGGCTCGACCGGCTCGAACTCTGGGATGCCGCGAAGACCCTGACGTCGTTCGCGGCCGACGCCTTCCTCGCGCTGGTCCCCTCGTTCGGCGTCCACGACGGCGTCACCGAGGTGGCGACGGGCCGGCTGCTCTCTGTCGGTCAGGCGGTCGCGAGCGTCGCCCAACTCGGCCTCGCCTATCCGCTGGTGCTCCTGGCCTGTGGCTGGGCGCTGCTCTGCAAGCGCGACCTGGTCAACGTGTCGGGCTTCTGACGGACAGGAAGGGACGTCGCCCATGGCCGGAAATCGCACCGTCACCTGGATCGCCGCCATGCTGCTGGCCGTCGCGGTCGGTGCCGCGGGCTGGCTGGCGGCCGGCCTCGTCCGCCAGCGGCGGGAACTCGACCTCGTCATCCCCGCAGCCCGGACCGAGGGCATGCCGCCGCACGTGGCGGTGGTGACGGCGGCCCTGGGCACCTTTCGCGGCCTGGCGGTCGATGCGCTGTGGGCCCGGGCCGACCACCTCCAGG
Organism: Planctomycetia bacterium; assembly: GCA_046094745.1. GTDB lineage: Bacteria > Planctomycetota > Planctomycetia > Pirellulales > UBA1268 > QWPN01. The sequence continues at coordinate 2,249 of JBJTHX010000036.1, read as the reverse complement.
CGGAGGGGGAGTATTTCGAGGCCCAGACCTTGAGCCAGTGGATCACGGCGCTCCAGCCGCGGTTCCAGAAGGTGTGGGCGTTCCAGGCCTGGAACCTCGCCTACAACATCGCCGCGGCCACGCAGGTGCCAGCCGAGCGCTGGGGCTGGGTGCAGCGGGGCGTGGGGCTCTTGCGGGACCAGGGCATTCCGCTCAATCCCCGGGCACCGCAGCTGCAGATGGAACTCGGCTGGATCTTCCACAACAAGATCGCCGGCAAGGGGGACAAGGAGCACTGGTTCTACAAGGCCAGCCTGGCCCGCGAGATGCAGGAGTTCCTGGGCGACATGACCTCCGGCCGCACCACGGCCGGTGCCCTCGAACTCTTCGGCCGCGTGGCCACGGCGCCCGCGACCCTCGACGAGCTTCGCGCGAAGGTGCCCGCCGTCGACCGCGGCCTCGACCTGCTCGCGGAGCACGGCGCCAAGCCCGACGAGGCCTTCCTGCGGATGCTCGGCCGGTCGCTGATGCAGGCCACCTCGCTCGACGCGAAGATCCTGGGGGCCGGACGGCTGCCCGCGGACGCCGATGCCACGCTCCTCGCGGCGATCCGCGGCGACCGCGAGACGGCCGCCGCGATCCTCGACCACCTCGTGCCCCACCTGCAACGGCGCGTGCTCGAGGACCGCTACCGGATGGATCCCCGGGCGATGCTCGCGTTGATGGAGCGGTACGGCCCGCTCGACTGGCGGCATCCCGAGGCCCACGGGATCTACTGGACGGAGCAGGGGATCGCGGTCGGCCGGGGGCTCGCCTGCCGCGAGCGGACCAACGAACTGCTCATCATCCGCAGCCGGCTGCACATGCTCGCGGAGCTGATGCGGACCGGGCGGGTCGACTACGACGCCGCCACTCACCGCGTCGACCTGCTGCCCGATCCGCGATTCGCGGCCGCCTACGAGCGATCACTCGACGAGGCGGTCGCGCTCATCAACTCCGAGGCGGGCGTGTCGGCGGGCGAGTTCGGCCCGGCCGAGGAGGCCGACCTGCTCGACGGCTACGAGACGTTCCTCAACCTGGCGGTGATTCTGGAGTACCTGTACGGCGACCGGGCCGATGCCGAGACGCATTTCGTGAAGCTCCGCGCGCTTGCCGAGCGGCTCGGCCGCGGCGCCGACCCGATGTACGCCGACACGATCGAGACCTTCGTCGCCATGCGGATCGCCGAGGTGCTGGCGATCGATGTCTCGAACCTGCGACAGTTCCTCGACGCCATGATCCGCCGCGGGCTCCGCGAGGGCCTCGCCAAGGGCAACCTCGCCGCCTTCAACCGCTACCTGGCGATCGCCGAGAAGGCCTACGAGAAGCGGTACGCCGCCGCGGATCCGAACGCGAAGTTCGTCCTCGATGAGGCCAAGCTCCCGCCGTTCCGCCAGGTCGTGGCCAACTCGTTCGCGGGGCTCATGGGCCAGGAGAGCCTGCCGGTGATGGAGCGGGCGCGGATCTGGGCCTGGGCGCCCGACCAACTCCGGGAGACCCTGCCGCCCGAGGCCGGCGGCCGGCTGCGCGAGGCGGCCACGGCCGCCGGGCTCGACGCGGAGCGGGCGTTTCCCGGGATGCCGTCCCCCGAGCAGGCGGCACCAGCAGGCTGATGGCGCCGCGGGCAGGCCCGCCGCCCTCATGGAACGCTCACAATCGTGGGCGAGACTCTGAAGCATGCGGAGCAGCCCCCCTCGCACGATGCGCATGCGGTCGCGGCCTCGTTGGCGGCCGCGTGTGACTTGCTGGGTGCTGTCCGCGGCCGCCATCCTCGGGACGGGTGGCACCGCGGCTCACGGTGCTGCCCTGCTGGCGAACTACGACCTGGCGGGTGGTTCCTACGCCAACACGCTCTCGGGTTCCACGGCCCTCGGGGCCCTGGCTCCGCTGGCCACGAGCGGGTCGTTTGGCTTCGTGACATCGGGCACGAACCCGGGCTGGTTCTGGAGCGGCGCCACGACGCCGGGCACGGGGCTCTCCGTCACTGGCCTGCCGGCGAACGACGGCCCGACGTTCGGCGGCTATTCGATCGGCATGCGGTTCGCCCTCGGGCAGGTCGCGGGCTACCGCAAGTTGATCGACTTCAGGGGCAGTAATGTCGGCCAGTACGTGCACGACGGCCTGTTCCGCTTCTACGACGGCGGCTTCAACACCATCGTCGGTGGCACCATCGCCGCCAACACCACCGTCGATTTCGTGCTCACGCGAGCCGCAGGCACCGGGAACGTGAA
>JBJTHX010000035.1:0-2784 GCA_046094745.1 Planctomycetia bacterium | reverse complement strand
TCTCCTGGACCATGGTGCAGACCTTGTAGCATTCCTCGCGGGAGCGCTCCTCACGCACCATCTTGCACACCTTCGAGGTGCAGGTCTTCACGCGCTGCTCGGCAACCATCGTGCAGACCTTGTACTCGCAGGTGCGGACCTGCTCTTCGGCCACCATCTTGCAGACCTTGTAGCTGCAGGTGCGGACACGCTGCTCCGGCACCATCTTGCAGACCTGGTAGGTCCGCACGCGCTGCTCGGGCACCATCGTGCACACCTTGTAGCAGCAGGTCTTAACCTGCACCTCGGGCACCATGCGGCACACCTGGTACGAGCAGGTGCGAACACGCTGCTCGGGCACCATGCGGCACACCTGGTAGGTGCGGACCCGCTGCTCGGGCACCATCTTGCACACCTGGTAGGTGCACGTCCGGACCCGCTGCTCGGGCACCATGCGGCACACCTGATAGGTGCGAACCCGCTGCTCGGGCACCATGCGGCACACCTGATAGGTGCACGTGCGGACCCGCTGCTCGGGCACCATGCGGCACACCTGATAGGTGCAGACCCGCTGCTCCGGCACCATGCGGCAGACCTGGTAGGAGCAGGTGCGAACCCGCTGCTCCGGCACCATCTTGCACACCTGGTAGGTGCGGACCCGCTGCTCGGGCACCATCGTGCACACCTGGTAGGAGCAGGTGCGAATCCGCTGCTCGGGCACCATGCGGCACACCTGGTAGGTGCGAACCCGCTGCTCGGGCACCATCTTGCACACCTGGTAGCTGCACGTCCGGACCCGCTGCTCGGGCACCATCTTGCAGACCTGGAACGTGCGAACCCGCTCTTCCGGCACCATCCGGCACACGGTGTAGCTGCAGGTCTTCACCCGCTGCTCGCGAACCATCGTGCAGACCTTGTAGCACTGCTTCTCGACGATGGTCTCACGCTCGTAGCGGACGCAGTTCACCTGCTTCTCGCAGACCGTGGGCACCCACACCTTCTTGCAGATCTTCCGCGGCGGGCACTGCTCCTGCACCTTGCAGACCTTGCCCGGCACGTAGCACCGCTTGCCGGAGCAGTCGCACTCCCAGTGGCCGGGCTCGCGGATGCACCGCGTGATCACCGGACCGGGAACCTCGCACTCCTCCGTCTCCCAGTGACCGCTGCACACCTTCACGGTCTTCGTGTAGTGCACCGGCTTGCAGACCGTCTTGCAGACGTCCCGCTCGCGGGTCTCCCACACCGGCTTGCACACGGTGTAGGGGATCTCCTTCGTGCAGACTTCCTGCACCGGCTTGCAGACCGTGTAGGTCTCCTGGCGGGTCTCATACACGGGCTTGCAGACCGTGTAGGGGATCTCCTTGGTGCAGGTCTCGTAGACCGGCTTGCAGACGGTATAGGTCTGCTCGCGGGTCTCGTAGACCGGCTTGCACACGGTGTAGGGGATCTCCTTGGTGCGGGTCTCGTAGACCGGCTTGCAGACGGTGTAGGTCTGCTCGCGGGTCTCGTACACCGGCTTGCACACCGTGTAGGGGATCTCCTTCGTCATCGTCTCGTACACCGGCTTGCAGACGGTGTAGGTCCGCTGCCGCGTCTCGTAGACCGGCTTGCAGACCGTGTAGGGGATCTCACGGCTCATCGTCTCGTAGACGGGCTTGCACACCGTGTAGGTCTGCTCGCGGGTCTCGTACACCGGCTTGCACACCGTGTACGGGATCTCCTTGGTCATCGTCTCGTACACCGGCTTGCAGACGGTGTAGGTCCGCTGCCGCGTCTCGTACACGGGCTTGCAGACCGTGTAGGGGATCTCGCGGGTCATCGTCTGATACACCGGCTTGCAGACCGTATAGGTCTGCTCGCGGGTCTCGTACACCGGCTTGCAGACCGTGTACGGGATCTCCTTCGTGCAGGTCTCGTACACCGGCTTGCAGACGGTGTAGGTCCGCTGCCGGGTCTCATACACGGGCTTGCACACCGTATACGGGATCTCCTTCGGGCAGGTCTCGTACACCGGCTTGCACACCGTGTAGGTCCGCTGCCGGGTCTCGTACACCGGCTTGCACACCGTGTACGGGATCTCCTTCGTGCGGGTCTCGTACACCGGCTTGCACACCGTGTAGGTCTGCTCGCGGGTCTCGTACACCGGCTTGCACACCGTGTACGGGATCTCCTTCGTGCAGGTCTCGTACACCGGCTTCATGACCGTGTAGCACTGCTCGCGGGTCTCGTACACCGGCTTGCACACCGTGTAGGGAATCTCCTTCGTCACCGTCTCGTACACGGGCTTGCAGACCGTGTGGCGGATCTCCCGGGTCCGCGTCTCGTAGACCGGCTTGCAGACCGTGTAGGTCTCCTCGCGGGTCTCGTAGACCGGCTTGCACACCGTGTAGGGAATCTCCTTCGTGACCGTCTCCCACACCGGCTTGCACACCGTGTTGCGAATCTCGTGGGTCCGGGTCTCGTACACCGGCTTCATGACCGTGTACGGGATCTCCTTGGTGACCGTCTCCCACACCGGCTTGCACACGGTGTAGTTGATGGTCCGCGAGCGGGTCTCCCACACCGGCTTGCAGACGGTGTACGCGACCTCCTTGAACGACTTCTCCGTCTCATAGCGGACACAGTCGACCTGCTTTTGCTCGACGACCTTCTCGCAGATCGTCTTGTAGCAGGTGTACTGCTTCTGCTCGTACACGACGTCCTTCACCAGTCGGGTACCGCAGCACGAGGCCTTGCTCGCGCAACTCGGTTCGCTGGCGGACGTCTCACAACTCGAACACTCCGCACGGGCCTGTGCGAAGCTGA
>JBJTHX010000034.1:0-8768 GCA_046094745.1 Planctomycetia bacterium | reverse complement strand
GGTCACGATCGTGTCGACCGAATCCGCCCCGGTCACCCATGGGCACATCCCGTCGAGCCGCCAGCCTGCGGCGTCGCGGCCGGCGACGAGCGCCGGTGCCATGTGCTGCCGACTGGTCGTCAACTGGGAGATGCCGACGGTGGTGAAAGTCTCGCCCCGGGCCAGCGGCGGCAGGAGCGCAGCCCGCAGGTCGGTCGGTCCGCCGGCGATGATCCGCACGGCGCTGGCCCACTGCGTGACCGCCAGCGCCGTCGTCAGGCACCGCTCGGCGAGTGCCATGAGTGCGGCCACGACGGCCGCCTCCAGGGCCCCGATGCCGCCGTGCTGCTGCGGAACGAAACCGGCGAGCATGCCAACGCGGGCGAGGGTTGTCATCGCGCCGCTGCGCCACGGGCCCTCGTCACGGGTCCGCGTGGCGACGGCGGCGACCGCATCGCATGCCGCGGCCAATGCGGTCGCGTCGGGATGGGCACGGTCCGGCGCGAACAAGGACACCCCTCGAACGCGGTTGTCATGGTGCGGGAGAGCCGGAGTATACTGCGCGTCTTCTGGCAGACGTCCCTCCTTATTCGCGTCCCGTCCGGAGTCACCGCATGAGCCACGCCGAAGAAGTCTTTTCACCCCGCGCCGCGTCGCCCCGCACCGCCGAGACGCCGCCGGCGCTGCCACCCCTGCGGCTCGACGAGCTCTCGCCGCAGACCCTGTACGACAAGTGCATGGCCCTCGCCCGCAACCTCTGGTGGAGCTGGCACCCGGAGGTGACGAACATGTTCCGGGAGCTCGACCCGATCCGCTGGCGGCAACTCGACCACAACCCGATCGCCCTGCTGTCCGAGTTCACTCCCGAGCGGCTCGAGGCCCGAGCGGCCGAATTGGTGCTCTATAGCAGGATCAACCAGGCCTATCGGCGGCTGAAGGAGTATCTCGCGGCCGAGTCGACCTGGAGCACCGTCAACGCAGGTGTCCTCGGTTCGAAGCCGGTCGTCTACTTTTCGGCCGAGTTCGGCATCCACGAATCGGTGCCGATCTACTCAGGCGGCCTCGGCGTGCTCGCCGGCGATCACATCAAGAGCGCCAGCGGCCTGGGAATCCCGCTGCTGGCCGTGGGCCTGTTCTACGACCAGGGCTATTTCCGCCAGCAACTCGACATCGAAGGCTACCAGCACGAGGAGTATCTCCAGTCGCGGGTCGAGTCGCTGCCCATCGAGCCGGCTACCGGCAGCGACGGCAAGCCGATCACGGTGCGGATCGAGACCCGGGGCGGGCCGCTGTTCGCAAAGGTGTGGAAGCTGGCGGTGGGCCGCGTGAGCCTGTTCCTGCTCGATTCCGACGTGGAGGGCAACTCGCCGGAGGACCGCGAACTGACCAGTCGGCTCTACGGCGGCGACACGCGGACGCGGATCCGCCAGGAGCTGATCCTCGGGGTCGGCGGCGTGAAGGCGATCCGGGCGATGGGAATCGTGCCGGGCGTCTACCATCTCAACGAAGGCCACTCGGTGTTCGCGACCCTGGAGGCGGTCCGCGGTCGGATGGAGCGAGACGGCTATCCGTTCGACGACGCGGTGCGGCGGGTCGCCCGGCAGACGGTGTTCACCACGCACACGCCCGTGCCTGCCGGCCACGACCGCTTCGATGGCGGGCTCATGGAGGAGCACCTCGGCCCCACCCGCGAGGCCCTGGGCCTCTCGCACGATCAGCTCATGGGGCTCGGCCGGGTCGAGCCGCACAACCACGCCGAGCCGTTCTGCATGACCGTGCTGGGGCTGAAGATGTCGCGGCGGGCCAATGCCGTAAGCGCCCTGCACGGCCACGTCAGCCGGCGGATGTGGGCGAGCCTGTGGCCCTACCGCGTCGAGGAGGAGGTGCCGATCGGCCACATCACCAACGGCGTCCACGTGCCCAGTTGGCTCTCATGGCAGATGCTGCAACTCTACGACCGGATCTTTCCCGCCAACTGGTCCCGGCGGATGGGCGAGCCCGACATCTGGCAGAGGATCCACGAGTGCGACCCGGGCGAGCTCTGGGAAACGCACTACGCGCTCAAGAACCTCCTCCTGCAATTTGTCCGCCGCCGGCTGGCGCGGCAGTGCCGCCGCCGGGGCGAGTGCGACGAGGCGGTCGAGGTGGCGCGGACCGTACTCGACCCGAACGTGCTCACGATCGGGTTCGCGCGGCGGTTCGCCACGTACAAACGGGCCGACCTCCTGATCGCCGACCTCGACAGGCTGCATGCCCTGGTCACCGACCCGGACCGGCCGATCCAGGTCATCTATTCGGGAAAGTCCCATCCGGCCGACGAGCCGGGCAAGGCGCTGATCCGCAAGATCGCAAATCTCCGGCACGACCCCCGGTTTGCCGGCCGGGTGGTGTTCGTGGAGGACTACGACATCAACGTCGCGAGGCATCTGGTGCAAGGCGTCGACGTGTGGCTCAACAATCCGCGGCGGCCGCTGGAGGCCTCCGGCACCAGCGGTCAGAAGGTGGTGCTCAACGGCGGGCTCAACTGCTCGATCCTCGACGGCTGGTGGGCCGAGGCGTTCGACGGCCGCAACGGCTTCGCGATCGGCCGCGGAGAGACGCACTTCCAGGACGCCATCACCGACGAGCGGGACGGCGCGGCGCTCGTCAAGGTGCTCGAGGAGGAGGTGATCCCGCTGTTCTACGACCGCGACTCCGACGGCTTGCCGCGAAAGTGGATCACGATGATGATGAATTCCATCAGTTCACTGGCCTGGCGGTTCAGCGCACACCGCATGGTGATGGACTACGCCCGCTCCTGCTACGTGCCCGCCGCCGGAGGCGTGTCCTGCGACATGAACAACCGCTGACAGGACGGGGCGAAGCCGCCCGCGGCCCGTTCCGCAGGGCTTTTTCAGGGAGGCCTTTTCCGGGTGAAAAATCCCGGCGGTGACCGCCGTTCACCCGCGGTCCGTCGCCGTGGTACCCTTCTGGCCGCCCCGCGGTCGCGGGCCGTCCAGAGGGAGTTTTTCAGATGCCGCGTCGCCGGTCCGTCGTCGCCCCAGCGCTCCGCATGCTCGCCGCCTGCCTCGCGATTGTCGGTGCCGCGCGGGCCGAGGATCCCGTGATCGTCAACATCACCGGCCCGCTGGCGGGCAAGGTGGGTGACCGCGTCGCCTACGACGTGGAGATCATCAACAACGCGGGGCGCGACCTGCAGAAACTCAGGGTCGTCGACTACTTCGACGCGGGCTTCCACCACGAGGCGTCGAAGAGCCCGATCGAGCAGAAGGGCACGATCGACCTCCCGGCCAACACCAAGCGGTGGATCAAGCTGGATTTTCTGCTCGATGAGCCCGGCCGGCAGTGCCACCGCGTCGAGATCCTCGATCAACAGAACAAGTTCATGGGCGGGGCGACCGAGTGCTGCCAGGTAGCGCCGCTGCCGGCGGCGGTGACGACGGGCACCGCCGCCCCGCCGCTGGCGACCGCGGCTGCGACCGCGGTGCCCGTGCCCGTCGTGCCGCCCGCCGCGCCGGCAATCGCGCTTGATCTCACCGGGCCCGTGGAAGCCGTCTCGGGAACCGTGGCGGTCTACCTCGCCGCCGTGCGGAACACGGGCAACGCGGCTTCGGCTCCGGCGGCGCTCGAGTTCTCCTGGGACGAACCGCTGGCAGCCCAGGAGGCTTCGGAGGGCTTCAGCCTCGCCGGATCGAGGGTGTCGTGGAACCTGCCGGCGATCGCGCCGGGCAAGGAGGAGAAGCGGCAGATCAACCTCAAGGCCCAGAGCCCCGCGGGCAGCTACAGCGATTCGCCACCGACGCGGGCCTGCGTGCGGGCCGAGTTGACCATGGCGGGGCTGGGGCCGCTGGGCGACCATGAGTGCCTACAGATTCGGTCGACGACCCCGCGGCCCCGGCTGCGGACCCCGGCGGAGGCGGGGCTGCGGCTCTCGCTGGCGGACCTCGACGACCCGGTGCGGATCGGCGACGCGACCACGCTCGTGTGCACCGTCGGCAACGACGGTGCAGCGCCGTCCGGTCCGTTGAACCTGGTGATCGACCTGCCCCGTGGCGCCCGGATGGTGGGCGACGCCCGGGTGCGGGTGGACGACGGCCGAATCTTCTTCGACCCCGTCGAGCTTCCCCCCGGCCGGCAGCAGTCGTTCGAAATCACCTACAAGTCCTCTGAATCCGGCAAGGCGACGGCGGGAGCCACGCTTTCCGGCGCGAACCTCGACGGCCGGCTCGACCGCAGCTGTCAGACCCAGTTCCTCGGCCCCTGACGCCGGCACATCCGGCATCACCGGCGCGTTCGCCGCGGCCGCCAGTGGTCCGCCTTCCGGCTGTCGATGACAGTCCGGGAGAAGGGGCCATGCTCGTCGTCACCGCCAACTGGGCCGTCGCCGACGGAACGCTCGTGACGCGACCGCGCCGCGACCAGGCGGAATGGCTCGCGGCCGTCCACCGGGCGGTGATTCGCACGGGCGTCCACCGCGATGGCCGCTACGAGCCCCTCGCCGGCCTCGATGTCATCCTCGCGGGGGACACCTTCGACGGGCTCACGACCACGGCGTGGCTGGGGGACGCGCGGCCCTGGCATGCGGGTCGCCGGGCGGAGGGCATTGCCGTGGGCGTGCTGGTGGCTGCCGTCGCCCGCTGCCGCCGGCTCCTCGGCGGGCTCGCCCGCTGGGCGCGGGAGGGCGTCGCGGTGCCCGACGCCGACCGCCGCGGCCGTCCCGACTGGAGCCGTCGGCGTCGGGTGCCGGTCCGCGTCACGGTGCTGCCGGGCGATCGCGACCGGTGGCTCACGGCGGCTACGCCGCGACTGGCCCGCCGCGGCATCCGCGTGGCGGCGGCCTGGTCCGTCGGCACCGTCGCCGTCTGCCATGGTGCGGAGTTCGATCCGGCGTTCACCGCCGCGGGTGGCCCGGAGATCGGCCGTCCGACGCTCGGCGAAAGCCTCGCCGTCGACCTGGTGGCGCGGTTCGCCGCCACCGTCCGCACCGCGGACCTCTGGCCCGAGTGTCGTGGACTCGTCGCCGGGCTGGCCGCCGCCCACCCCCGCGACCTGCCGCTGGCCGTGACGACGTGGCTGGCCACGGCCACGCCGGCCGCGGCGCGAACCGTTCGCGACCGTTGGGCCCGCGCCGTCTCCTCGTGGCGCCGGGCCGCCCGCACGGCCGAACCCGCCTGCGGCGTCGACTTCGATCCGGTCGATGCCGTCGCCGCGTGGCTCGAGTCCGCTGCCCCCGCGCGCGGTACCGCAGCCCTCGACGGCCTGCTCGACCCCGGCCCGCCGCCGCCGTCGCCGCACGGGACGGTGGTGCTCGGCCATCCGCCGGCGGCATGGTCGGCGGGACGGCTCGTCTGCCTGGGCGGGCAGCCCGCGGCCGCCCCGGCGGCCGAGCTGTCCGGCGGCGTCGCCGTGTCCTGCATCGAGCCCGCGCCACCGGGCGGCGGACCCGCGCACGTCGTGTGCCCCGTACCGCCGGAGAACGGTGCGTGGATGCCGCTCATGCCGGCGGGGACCGCGGCCGGCCGCATGCCGCCGGCGGTCCGGGCCGCGGCGGACGAGCCGCGGATCGTCGAGGCCGCGTAGACTGACAGCATGCTGCCGACACTCCAGGTCGAAGGGCTCGTCGAGATCCGCACCACGTTTCCCGACCGGGATGCCGCGGAGGCCTGCGCGCGGCGCGTCGTGGCCGCGCGGCTGGCGGCCTGCGGCCAGGTCGACGGCCCCGTCGGCAGCACCTACCGGTGGCGGGGCGACGTCGAGGTGGCCGAGGAATGGCGGTGCACGTTCAAGACGACCGCCATCCGGTCCGCGGAGTGCATCGAGGCCATCGTGGCCGGGCATCCATACGAGAACCCGGAGGTGCTCGCGGCGGGAGTCGAGGCGACCCCCGCCTACGCGGCCTGGGTGCGGGAGAGTGTCGCCGCCTCCTGACGGCGACGAACCGTGCGGAGCGAGGCGATGCCGACCGACGAACTCTTCGCGTTCGACATCTCGCTGCATGCCCTCCCCACGGAGGCCGAGGCCGGTGGCGGTTTCCGCGATGCCTGGGGCGAGTGGCCGATTCTCCGCATCACCCAGGCCGCGTTGGGCCTGCCGATGGCGATCCAGTTCGACGAGGCGTTCGCCCGGCTCGCCGCGCTCGAGCGGATGTTCGCGGAGCCGGACGGGTCGTTCGTGTGGACCAGCCCGCGGGAGGGACTGTCCTGGCAGGTGGACGGCAACGCGTTCGAGCGGGACGGTCGCGTGCTGCTGGTCGACCTCAAGGGCAGCTGCCCGGCGGCCTGTTTCGACAGGCTGCTGGCGGCCTTCGGCTGGCCGGATCAGCAATTCACGGTGCAGCTCGTCAGGCCGGCCGTGTTTCTCGAAGAAGCCACGTTCCGCGGGCATGCCCGTTGCCGGGGGGCTGCCACGGATGGAACACTGACGCCTCCTCGATGAAGGTCGGGTCGTGACGGTTGTGCCGGCCCGACGGCCGGGGCCGGGAAAGCCGCACGCCGGGCGGCCGATGAACGACTGTGGTGCGGTGCACGACCAGTGGAGATGGCCGATGGCCTGGATGCCGATGGCGAGCGGTGGAATGCAGCGGGGCTTCGCGATCGTCGCCGGCACCGGGCTGGCCGCCCTGCTGTGCGGCGCGGTCGCGGCCGCACAGCCCTCGATCGAAAGCCTGCCTTTGGCGGCCGCCTACGGCGACGGCGTGCACGCCTATTTCGCGGGCGACTACGAGCGGGCGTACGAGGACCTGACGCAGGCCATCGAGGCCGGCACGACCGACCCGCGGGCCTTTTACTTCCGTGGCATGTCCGCCCTCCGGCAGGGACGCGCCGACGAGGCCGAAGCCGATTTCACGACGGGTGCCGACCGCGAGTCCGCGGGCCTCGGCGCCTGGCCGGTGGGGCGGTCGCTCGAGCGGATCCAGGGTGCGGACCGGCTGCGGCTCGAGCGGCACCGCATGCGGGCCCGGGTGGCGCTCCTGCAGCGGCAGCGGGAGGCGGAGCAGCGGCGGTATTCGCAGATCGAGGAATCCCAGCCGGACGTGATTCGTCGCCGCCGCCCGGTGGCGCCTCGGGACGGGGACGAGGGCAACGTGTTCGAGGAGCAGCCGGCGCCGGCCGGCGCAGGCCCTGCGCCCGCCGAGCCGATGCCGGAACCCGCGGCTGAGCCGGAGGCCGCCGGCGAGGATGCCGCCGATGCACCCCGGGTCGAGCGCGAGGACGTGGCCGCCCAGCGGGACCAGCAGGCGGAGGTGGGCGTGGCAGAGGCCGAGGACGCGGCAACGCAGGCCGACCAACAGGCGGAGACGGAGGCGGTCGCCGGCGAGCGTTGAGCAACGCCGTCAGCGGCCGTCCCGCCAGCCGGCCACGGCCAAGAGCGCCCAGCCGGCGATCAGGAGCAGGCCGCCCACCGGCACGACCGCTCCCAGGACCCGGACGCCCGAGAGCGCGAGCGCGAACAGGCAGCCGCTGAAGATCGCGGTGCCCACGAGGAAGCACCAGCCGGCGGCCGCCACGAGACGGGACGGGCGGAGCGTGGCCCACAGGCCGGCGACGACGATCGCCAACGCGTGGCCGAGGGCGTAGCGGGCCGCGGTCTCCCAGTTGCCCGCCTGGCCCGAGGCCTCGAGCAGGGACTTCAGGCCGTGGGCTCCGAACGCGCCGGCCGCGACGGCCAGGCCGCCGAGCAGCGGGCCCGCGACGAGGAACAGGCGGCTCACGGGCGGCTCTCGCCCAGCAGTTTCTCCTCTTCCTCCTCCTGGATGATGATCCGCGGCGTCACCATCAGCATCAGGCTGTCGGTGGTGCGGCCCAGGCCGACGTTCTTGAAGAGCCGGTTGATGTAGGGAATCTTCGAGAGGATCGGCACGCCGAACTCGTTGCGGCCCTCGCGGAGCCGCTTGATGCCGCCGAGCAGCACGGTGCCACCGTCGGGGACGCTGACGGTGGTCGTGACCGTGGTGAACAGGAACTCCCGCAGCTGGAACGTCGTGCCGTTCGACTGGAGTTCGAGTACGCCCGCCGAGGCCGTGCCGTTGGTGAGGCCAACCAGGCCATCGGCGCCGGGGATCTTCACGTCCGTGCCGGACTTCTCGTCGCTGCTCTTCGACTTGGTCGATCGGGAGCCCTCGAACTGAAACTCCTCGACCCGGCCGATCTGCGAGAAGAACGGAACGAGCGTGAGCCGCACGAATCGCCGGTCGTTGGACACGACCGCCTCGACGTTCACGGCCGTGCCCTCGTTGAGCACGGTGATCACCGGCTGCTGGGCCGCCGAGAAGTCGCCTACGACGGGGATCACGGCCGTCACGAACGGCCGCTGCCGCGTGTCGGAGACGAAGGCGTTCTGGCCGTTGAAGAGCGTGACCTTCGGGGCCTGGAGGACGTTCGACCGGGTGTTGCCCTGGGCGGCCTGGATGAGGAAGTAGGCCTCGATGTCGGAGAGGATCGCGAATCCGAAGTTGGCCGCCGACGAGGCCGGGTTGGGGAGTCCCGGCAGCTGGGGCACGGTGGCCGCGCCGAAACTGTTCTGCCGGAACGGGATCGAGAAGTAGTTCGGGGTGTTCTGGATGGCGTTGCCGAAGGTGGGGCCGCCAGGCCCGCCGCCGCCGGGGGGGGGCGCGATGATTGCGTTGGGATTGAGCGCCACGCCGGGATTGCCGGTGTTGTCCATGCCGACGAGTTGCGAACGGCCGCCGGGCCGGCTCGTGATGCCCAGCTGGCCCGGGTTCTGCGAGCCGTTGGCCGAGGTCGGGATGGCCGTCATGTTGAGCGGCTGGTTGACGCCGGTCTGGATGT
>JBJTHX010000033.1:0-5158 GCA_046094745.1 Planctomycetia bacterium | reverse complement strand
GCATCGCCCCGGAGTCGAACCAGCAGTCGCTGACCTCGGGCACCCGCCGCATCCGCGCTCCCGGCGCGAAGGGCGAGTCGTAGGTGACGGCGTCGATGTAGGGCTTGTGGACGGCGAGATCGTCGGCGAGTTCGGGCCTGGCGGCCTTCGCCCGCGCGAAGACGTCGGTGCCCGCGACCCCGGGCTTGGCGAGCAGGGCTGCGTAGGAGGGCACGGCCTCCATCTTGTCGGTGCTCTCGCACTTCCAGATCGGCAGCGGCGTGCCCCAGTACCGCTCGCGGGACAGGGCCCAGTCGACGTTGGTCTCGAGGAAGTTGCCGAACCGGCCGTCCTTGATGTGCTCGGGCAGCCAGTCGATGCGGGCGTTGTTGGCGAGCATCGCGTCGCGGAACTGGCTCGTGCGGATGAACCAGCTCTGGCGGGGGTACTGGATGAGCGGGTCGTTGTCGGCCCGCCAGCAGAACGGATAGTCGTGGACGTACTGCTCCTGATGGACGAGCAGGTTCCGCGCCCGCAGGTCGCGGGTGACGTCGCGGTCGCAGTCCTTCACGAACCGGCCGCTCCCCATGGGGAAGGCGTCGGTGAACGTGCCGTCGGGGGCGACGCAGTTGATGAGCGACGGGCCCTTCCCGGCCGCGAACCGGGCCTCCTCGGCCACGAGCACGCCGTAGTCCACCTCGCCGAAGGCGGGCGCGACGTGGACCACGCCGGTGCCCGAGTCGGTGGTCACGAAGTCGGCGGCGACCACCCGCCAGGCGACGGCCTGCGTGCCGCCGGCCGCGAGCGGCGCGGTGGCGGGCGGACCGGCCGGCCGGAACGTGTCGAAGGGGGGCAGGTAGGAGCGGCCCACGAGCGCCGCGCCGGGGAAGCGGTCGACGATCGTGAACGTCTTCGTCATCCTCTCGCCGAGCGCGGCGGCGAGTGGTGCGGCGACCACGTACTCGGGCACGTCGGCCGCGCCGTCCTCGCGGAGCGCGACGTATTCGAGATCGGCCTTCACGGCCGCGAACTGGTTGGACGGCAGCGTCCACGGGGTCGTGGTCCAGGCCACGAGGCTGCGGTTCGTCGGCCGGCCCGCGTCGTCGAGCAGCGGGAAGGCGACGTACACGCTCGGGTCGGCCACCTCGCGGTAGCCCTGGCCCACCTCGCCGCTGGAGAGCGCGGTGCCCCCCTGGGCCCACCACCAGACGATCTTGTGCCCCTGGTAGAGCAGCCCCTTCTCGAAGAGCGTGGCCAGCGCCCACCAGACGCTCTCCACGAACGAGCGGTGGTAGGTCACGTAGGCGTCGGAGAGGTCGATCCAGAACCCGATCCGCTCGGTGAGGGTCTCCCACTCCTTCATGTACCGCCAGACGCTCTCCTGGCACTTGTGGATGAAGGGCTCGATCCCGTAGGCCTCGATCTCGGCCTTGGAGTGGATGCCGAGTTCCTTGCAGACCTCGACCTCCACCGGCAGGCCGTGGGTGTCCCAGCCCGCCTTCCGCTCGCAGTACTGGCCCCGCATGGTGCGGTAGCGCGGGTAGAGATCCTTGATCGTCCGCGTCAGGCAGTGGCCCGGATGGGGCAGCCCGTTGGCGGTGGGCGGACCCTCGTAGAACACGAACCGCGGTGCTCCGCGGCGGCGGGCGAGCGACTTGGCGTAGGTGTCCCGCTCCCGCCACGTCCGGGCGACCGCGGCCTCGAGGGCCGGAAAGTCGGGCTTGCCGCGGACGGGTTCGAACATCGAGGGGGCCGGTGGAAGGCTCGGTTTCGGGGGCTGGATCGTACCGCGCTCGTCCTCCGCCCGCGACCGGACGCGCGGAGTCACGGCTCCCGGGCGGGGTCGGCCGCCGTGGGCTCCAGGCGACCGAGCGCCCATTCGATGCCGTTTTCCAGCAGCCGGCGATAGTGGGGCAGCTCGAAGTCCGTGGGGTGGCCGAGCGACGTGTAGAAGACGCGGCTCTTGCCTGCCAGCCGCGTCCACGCGATCGGCTCCGCGGTGAAAGTGCCGCTGGTGCCGGTCAGCAGCACGTCGGCGGCCCCGTCGACGAGCGGCTTGACCACGTACAGAGGACCCTGCGAGTGCCAGGAGCGCGGTTCCACGCCGGTGAGGATCGGATGATCGGCCCGGCCGGCCGCGACGGCGACGTCCACACCTGCGGCCACGCCGCCGTAGCCCCGGTTTTCACAGCCGAGCGCCTGCGGCACGAACTCCCACCACTTCTCGTGGCCGGGAGCCGGGGTGTCCTTCACCGAGAAGGCGTGGTTGGCCGTGCGGATCCCCGCGAGCGGCTTTCCGGCCGCGAGATGGCGGCGGATGCGGCCAAACTGCTCCGGCGTCAGGGCGCTGCGGCGAAAGAAGATGACGAGCAGATCGGCGTCGTCCAGGGTTTCCAAGCCGGGAAAGCGCAGCCCTGTCAGCGGTCCCTCGCCCCGGATGACGACGCAGGCGTGGCCGCGTCGCTCACGAATCGAGGTCGCCAACGCGGGAATCGTGCGGTCGGCCTCGTAGTTGTCCGGCTCGGCGTTGACGAGGAACACGATCCGCGCCGGCTGCGGTCCGCCGTCCGCGGCAACCACGGACGTCGGGGTTGCGAATCCGAAAGACGCGCACGCGGCAGCCACGAGAAACCCGCGCCGACCGCAACCGTTCCGAGATTGAGGCATCGAGTTCCTCCACATGAGGCCGCGATTGTAGCCGGCCATCCAGCGGCGGCGGCAACCGCCGCGTCGCGGACGCCTGATGCGGTCGCTGCCGGAGCACCCCGTTTGCGGGACGGCCGGGACCGGCCTAGGCTGCGGCGACGCGGCACCGGCTCCCGCGAGACGGTCGAGGTTCCTGCGGGGAAGCATGTTTCGATGCGGATCGTCTCCCTGCTGCCGAGCGCTACCGAGATCGTCCATGCCGTCGGGCTCGGCGACCGGCTCGTCGGCGTGAGCCACGAGTGCGATCACCCGGCCGCGGTCCGTGGCCTGCCCCGCGTGACGCGGTCGCTGATCCCCGCGGACGCCACGAGCGCGGAGATCGATGCGGCCGTCCGCGACGGCGTCCGCAAGCGGCAGCCGCTCTTTGCGCTCGATGCCGCGCTGCTGGCCAGCCTGCGGCCCGACCTCGTCGTCACGCAGGCCCTGTGCGACGTGTGCGCCGTCGCGGAGGGGAAGGTGGCGGCCGCGCTCGCCGGGCTGCCGGGGCCGCCCTGCGTGCTGACGCTCGAACCGCACCGGCTCGGCGACGTGCTCGCCGGCATGCAGGCCGTGGCCGATGCGGCCGGCGCCGCGGACGCCGGCCGCGCGGCCGTGGCGGCCCTCCAGCGGCGGATCGACGCCGTCGCCGCCCGCTCGGCCGCCGTCGCCGCCCACCCGCGGGTGATGCGGCTCGAGTGCCTCGATCCGCCGTTCACGGCCGGCCACTGGTCGCCGGAGATCGTGCGACTCGCCGGCGGCGCGGAGGTGCTCGGCCGCGAGGGGGAGCGGTCGCGGGCGGTCGCCTGGGATGACGTGCGCGGCGCCGACCCGGAGGTGCTCGTCGTGGCCTGCTGCGGCTTCGACGTCGACCGGACGAGACAGGAACTGCCGCTGCTCACCGGCCGGCCCGGGTTTCGCGACCTGGCCTGCGTCCGGTCGGGCCGCGTGTACCTCATGGATGGCAACGCCTTCTTCAGCCGCCCCGGGCCGCGGCTCGTGGACGCCCTCGAGGCCCTCGCCCACCTGCTGCACCCGGACGTCCATCCGCGGCCGGCCACCACCTGCGCGGTGCAGTTCGCGCCGGACTGACGCGGCCGCGTTCAGCCGGGCAGGTCGACCGTCCGGCCGGTCTTGAACGCCTCGTCGGCCGCCAGCACGATCCGCAGGCTGTTCACCGCGTCGGCCATGTGGTCGGAGAGATCGCGGTCGTTGACGATCGCGTCGAGGAACAGCTCCTGCTCCAGCCGGCAGAGGCCGTCGTGGTCGGGCTCGTCGCTGCAATCGATGATCTCGTCGGCCCGGGCGAACGAGCCGTCGCCCTTCGTTTCTCCGTGGTGGAGCCGCAGCCGGCCGGCCCGCGAGTGGCCCTCCACGTCGTCGCTGGCCACGTCGCCCTCCTGGACGCCGGCGATGCTCACGCAGCCCTGCGGGCCGATCACGTCCTTCACGAAGTAGGCCACATCGCTCATCATCGGACCCCAGCCGGCCTCGTACCAGCCGACCGAGCCGTCGGCGAACGTGACCTGCAGCTGGCCGTAGTTGTACATGCCCGGCACGAGGTCGTCGGTGAGCCGGGCGCCGATGGCACTCACGCGGACCGGCCGCGACCGGGTCATGAGGCACATCACGTCGACGTAGTGCACGCCGCAGTCCACGATCGGCGACATCGAGTTCATCAGCTGCTTGTGCGTCCGCCACTGGTCGCCGGAGGACTGCTGGTTGAGGTTCATCCGCATGACCAGCGGCTTGCCGAGCGTGCGGGCCACGTCGACGAACTTCGCCCAGGTGGGGTGGACACGGAGCACGTAGCCGACGACGAGCTTGCGGTTCGCCTTCCGGGCGGCCGCGACGACCGCCTCCGCCTCGGCCACCGTCGGGGCCACCGGCTTCTCCAGGAACACGTGGCAGCCGGCGGCGAAGGCCCGCTGCGCGTAGTCGGCCTGGGTGTCGGGGGAGGGGTTGATCGACACGGCGTCGGGCTTCGTGGCCGAGAGCGCCTGGCCGTAGTCGGAGAATTGCGGGTAGTCGGCGCCGAGGGCGGCGAGCAGCTCCCGTCGCGACTTCTCGCCGCGTGCGACCACGCCCACGATCTCGAAGCCCGGCAGGGCGTGGTAGGCCTTGGCGTGGGACGTGCCCATGTGGCCACAGCCGACGATGAGGATGCGGATCGGTGTGGCGGGGGGCATCGTGGACTCCTGGGAGTGGACGGGAAAGGGAGCGGCGTCAGGCGGTGCCGCGGCAGGATCGCACCGCCGCCGTGACGAGGGCCCGCAGTTTGGGCTCGGCGCTGCGGGCGACGGCGAGGATCTTCTCCACGGTTGCCGCTTCCAGCGCGTCGGGCAGGCACATGTCCGTGACGACTGAAACACCGAGCACCTCGAGCCCGGCGTGCACCGCCACGATGACCTCCGGCACGGTCGACATGCCGACGACGTCGGCACCGATCCCGCGGAGGAAGCGGTACTCTGCCCGCGTCTCGAGGTTGGGCCCCGTC
>JBJTHX010000032.1:0-3257 GCA_046094745.1 Planctomycetia bacterium | reverse complement strand
CATCGAGGGGCTGCTGAGGGATGGCGGGGTGGAGGGCGGGGCCTGATGCCCACCGTGATCACCGTGCGCGGGCCCAGCGGCAGCAAGACCGTGCGCGATGTCGACCTGCTGCGGCACGCCGCGGCGGGCCAGATCGTCGATCACCGCGTGGTCATCGGCCGCGCGGAGGCCGCGCGGATCCTCGGGCCCGCAGGCGCGCGCGCCAAGGTGCGCCTGCGCGTGAGGGGTCATCTGGAGCTGCGGGCGCCGCTCGGTGAGATGGCCGCGGCAGGCAACGGCGGCGTCGGTGCGTCGGGCGGCAACGGCGGGGTCGGCGGCAACGGTGGTCATGGCGGCCGCGGCGGCACCGGCGGCAACGGCGGCACCGGCTCGTTCGCGTTCACGGCCCGACTCGGCAACGGCGGCACCGGTGGCAACGGCGGGAATGCGGGCAACGGCGGCGAGGGTGGCGACGGCGCCGATGGAAACGCCACGGCTCCCGACGCGGGCAACGGCGGCCGGGGCGGCGATGGCGGCAACGCCGGCGCGGGCACCGCGGGCGGCTGGGGCGGGAACGCCGGCGCCACGGGCGTTCGCGGTGGCCTGGGCGTGGGTGGCAGTGGCGGCGATGGCGGCGACGGCGCCAGCAACGGCCTGGGCGGGTTCGGTGCCCCCGCTGGACTCGGCGACTCCGGGGCCCCGGCCACCGGTTCCGTCGGCTCCACCGGCCTGCCCTACGCGCGGTTCGCCGACGTGGCCCACGCCACCGGGATCGCCTACGACAGCAGCGCCGTCTACGTCGCCAGCCGGCACGAAATCCGGAAGATCGGCTATCCCACCGGGGCGTCCGCGACGGTCGCGTTCTCCGTCGCCTCCGGATACGAGATCTCCGCGATCCGCGTGTCTGGCGATCGGCTCTATTGCGGCCTCGTGAATCCGACGACACCCGCGGCGGGCCAGATCGTCCGCTTCAACCTGGCCACGCCGGGGGCGGCCCCGGAGACGGTGCAGAACGGCCTCCGCGATCCCAGGTCGTTCGTGGTCTTCAATGACGAACTCTTCGTCGCGGAGGCGGACCGCATCGGCCGCCGCGGGCTGGCCGCCAGCCTCGCGAATCCCGGATGGCCCGATGTGGGAGGTGGCCTCCACGGCGGCGATGAACGTCGCCGACGGCCTCAGCGGCATCGACACCGACGGCACGCGGCTGTTCTTTTGCACCGCGGGTGCGGGAGACGCCGGGATCCGTGCCATCGAGTTCGACGGCACCGGGCTGACGACGGTGGCGACGTTGCCGGCGGGGGGCAACAGCGACCTCGTGCTCTACGGCCGGCATGCCTTCGTCGCCTCGCAGGCCGGCGACGCGGTGTATCGCGTCGATCTCGAGACCGGCGCCGCGGCGGTGTTCGCGTCGCTGGCCGCCGGCCACACCCCGGACAAACTGACCTTCGTCAACGACACGGTGCTCATCAGTTCGGCGGAGACGGGGAAGGTGGTCTCGCGGCGGGTGAATCCGCTCGCCTTCGGCACGAACTTCTCCCGCACCTTCGCCAACGGAGTCCACACGTACACCCTCAACAACTCCCTGACGATCAACAACAACTGGGAGGAGGTCGGCTTCCAGTCGGACAAGGTGGTGATCGACGGCTCCAGCAACACGATCACCATCAACAATCTGAACACCGACGCCCTGTTCTTCGGCGGCGGCCGGACGGCCGCCGACCGGCTGGAGATCAAGAACCTCACGATCCGTGCCAACGCCGACGTGCTCTCGGGCCTGCTGCGGGCCTCCGGCTACGTCACGCTCACGAACTGCCATCTCGTGCTCGACGGCAGCGTCCAGGCCAACGGCGGCGGCCTGGCCTCCAACCGGTTCGGCAACGGCACCTACGCGACGACCGACGTGCGGATGGACCGCTGCTCGGCCGTGGTCCTCGGGAAGATCGGTTCATTCGCGGGACCGCTGCTCGGCTTTTTCCGGCAGGGGACCGGGGCGACGATCTCGAACTCGTCCGCGATCGTCCTCGACAACGACCAGGCCTCCGGCAACCGGACCCTCGGCTCCGGGGCGGGCGGCTTCGTCGGCTCGGGGGTCGGCCACAACGGCGCGGTGTCGATCACGAACTCCGCCGTGATCTTCCAGGGCAGCATGGCGCATGGATCCGGCGTCCTGGCCGGGAAGTTCCTCGGCTCCGGCGCTGCGGTCACGCTCGACAAGCTCTACGCGATCGGCAACATCCAGGGCGTGACGGCACCGAGCGATTCCGCCGACCTCGGGCAATATCCCTACCTGCTCGCGAGCTACTCGGGCGGGCCGCTGCCGCAGTCCCTCACGGCCGCGAACGTCAACTTCCTGAACCTTGGCCTCGGCGGGCTCAACATGTATGCCGACGACTCCGCGGCGACGGCGACGGTCGCCGGCATCGGTGTGCACACGGGCATCCCCGGGGGCGTCGCCGGTTTCCGGGCGGCCGCCAACGACCCGGCCGCCCGTGCCGGCACCAGCGAGGTGACGGTGCGGATCGGCGCGCCCCTGCCTGATTTCGTGGTCTATTCGCCCGACAGCCGCATCACCACCGTGACGCTGGGCCCCGGCGCCGGGGTCTCCTGATCATCCGGCGGCGCACGGCCCCGGCTCAGGCGATGCCGAGCACATCCTGCATCGAATACAGGCCGGCGGGACGGCCGGCGAGGAACCGGGCCGCCGCGAGCGCGCCGCGGGCGTAGCAGTCGCGGTTCGTGGCCCGCACGTTCACCGCGAACGACTCGCCCTCCATGCCGAACAGGATCGTGTGCTCGCCGGGGTTGTCGCCGGCCCGCACGGCGTGGTAGCCGATCTCGTCGGCCGGCCGGGCACCCGGCCGGCCCTCGCGGCCGTGGGCCGCCCGCGTCTGTCCCATCGCCTCCTGCACGATGCCGCCGAACTTGAGGGCGGTGCCGCTGGGCGCGTCCTCCTTGTGCCGGTGATGGACCTCGATGATCTCCACGTCGGTGCGGCCGCCGACACGGGCCAGCAGGCCGCCGGCCCGGCCGACCAAGTCCATGGCGATGTTCACCGCGAGGCTCAGGCTCGGCGACTGCAGCACCGGGATCGTCTTGGCCGCCGCGGCGATCGCCCGCCGCTCGCGATCCTCGAGGCCCGTGGTGGCGACGACGAGCGGCACCCGCTTCTCGATGCACGTCGCCACAATCTTCTCGACCGCCTCCGGCAGCGAGAAATCGATGACCACGTCGGCAGGGCACTCCCAGCCGTCGGCCACGACCACGTCCGCAGCCGGCAC
>JBJTHX010000031.1:0-4625 GCA_046094745.1 Planctomycetia bacterium | reverse complement strand
ATTCCAGACGCTGCCCCATCTCAAGGCCGTCCGCCCGCGGGCCGGCTTTCTGGCCCGCACCGTCGCCGACCTGCGGCTGGCCGCCGAGGCCGTCGGCGTGCCGGCGACGGCGGAGCCGCGGCGGCTGGCGAGCGGCTGGTGGGACGTCGCGGGGCCGATCCCGGGCTCGCCCGCGATCCGCCGCGGCGTCCGTGAGGCGGGCGAGCGGCTGGAGGCCGCGGGGGCGTCGGCGCGGCCGGTCGCCGGCGGTCTCGCCCGGGAGGCGGCCTGGCTCATGATGGCGATCGTCTCGGCTGATGGCGGTGCCGACATCCGCCGGCTGTTCGCCGGAGAGCGGCCGATCCGCGGCGTGGCGCGGCTCCTGGCCCTGGCCCGCATGCCGCGCGGCGTCCGCCCCCTGGCGGCGGCCGTCGCCCGACTCGTGGGCCGCGGCATCGAGGCCGAGGCCCTGGGCCGCACCGGCCCGCGGTATGCCGCCGGACTCGCGGACCTGCTGGCCGCCCGCGCGGCCCTGCGGGATCGGTTCATGGCGGAGCTATCCGGCCTCGACGTGCTCATCTGCCCGGTTTCGGCCCTGCCGGCACTGCGGCACGACACGGCGGCCCAGCTCGTGCTCGCGGCGGCGCCCTGCCTGCTCGCAAACCTGCTCGACCTGCCGGCGGGCGCCGTGCCGGTGACGCACGTGCGGCCCGACGAGGAGGCCGAACGCGGCTTCTCGTTCGACCCGGTGCTGCGAGCGGCTGCCGCCTGCGATCGCGGCAGCCGCGGGCTGCCCGTGGGCGTGCAGGTGGTGGGCGGCCCGGCCGCCGACGAGGCGGTCGTGCTCGACGTGATGCAGGCGATCGAAAACGGGCCGGCCTGACCTTCGCCGCCCTACCCGCCGAGCCGGGCGGTCACGACGCGGGCCATCTGGTCGATCGGCAGCACCTCGCAGGCCGCGCCCGCATCGATCGCCGCCTTGGGCATGCTCCAGACGACGCTCGAGGACTCGTCCTGCGCGATCGTGTGCCAGCCGCGGCTGCGGAGCGCCGCCAGGCCACGGGCACCGTCCCGGCCCATGCCGGTGAGGAGGATCGCTGCCCCGGGCTGCGACCAGTGCTCGGCCACGCTTTGAAAGAACACGTCGACGCTGGGCCGGAAGAACACGTCCCGCGGCTCCTCCCGGTATTCGAGCGTCCGGGCCTTCGAGAACACGAGGTGGTCGTTGGTGCCCGCCAAGAGGACGTCGCCGGCGAGCGGCTGCTGGCCGTGCTCCGCGACGCGGACCACCCGCCCGGTGCGGTCGCCCAGCCACTTGGCGAGGCCCTGCGAGAAGGCGACGTCGACGTGCTGCACGAGCACGGTGGCCACGTTCCAGTCCTGGGGCAGGGGCAGGAGCAGGTCCGCGATCGCCTTCGGGCCGCCGGTCGAGGCGCCCACGACCAGGAGCCGGGGCGGGGGGCCGCCGGCGGCGGGCCGCGGGTGGCGGCGGCTCTCGCCGGCCGGGCCGACGAGTTTGGCGATGACACCGATCTTTTCCACGAGCGCCCCGGCACCACTGACCTCGCCGGCCGGGCCGAGCATCGGCGTGTCGACGGCGTCGAGCGCGCCGTAGCCCATGGCGTCGTAGACGAGCGAGATGTTGCCGCTCACCGTGGCGGTGACCACCAGGATCGCGCAGGGAGCCGCGGCCATGATCTGCCGGGTGGCCTGGGCGCCGTCGAGGTGCGGCATCAGCAGGTCCATGAGGATCAGGTCGGGCCGGTCCCGCTTGGCCAGCGCCACCGCCTCCACGCCGTCGCCGGCCGTCCAGGCGACCTCGTGGCCGGGGAGGCTGTCGACCACGCGGCGGAGCGCCTCGCAGGCCGCCCGCATGTCGTTGACGATCCCGATCCTCATCGCGAAACCTCCCGTGGGCCTGCCGACGCCCCGGACCCGCCGGTCAGCCGGCGGGCTCGCCGATCAGGTCGATGATCGTATCGACGAACGTCTCGTCGTGGAAACTGCTCTTCGTCAGGTAGCGGTTGGCGCCCGCGTCCAGCCCGCGGAGCCGGTCCTCCTCCCGGTCCTTGTACGACACGATCACGATCGGGACGTCGCGGCGGGCGGGGTCGCCCTTGATGAGGCCCACGAGACCGATGCCGTCCATCCGCGGCATGTCGACGTCGGTGACGACCAGGTCGTAGTGACCGCCGCGGACGGCGTTCCAGCCGTCCATCCCGTCGACGGCCACGTCCACGGCGAAGCCGCGGGCCTGGAGCAGCTGCCGCTCCAGTTCGCGAACCGTGATCGAATCGTCGACCACCAGGATCCGCTTCCGCTGCCGGGCCTGCTCGGCGAGCCGTTCGAACTCCACGCGCGACAGCCGCCGGCCCATGAGCACGTTGTCGATCGAGCGGACGAGATCCTCGACATCGACGATCAGCACCGGGTCGCCGTTCTCCAGCAGCGAGGCGCTGTTCACGTCCTGTACCTTGCCCAGCCGCGGGTCGAGCGGCCGGACCTCCAGGTCCCGCTCGCCGAGGAAGGCGTCGACCAGCATGCCGAACTGCTGTCCACGGTCGCTGATCACGACCACCGGCAGCGGGTCGGGCGGCGTGGCCGCGGCGGCGGTCTCGAGAATCTGCGACGCCAGGACCAGTCCGATCGAGACCCCGTCGCGATCGAAATACTGCCGCCCCTCGTTGGTGCGGATGTCGGCATGCTGGCAGAAGAGGATGCGGTCGATCCGCGTGAGCGGGAAGGCGTAGGGTTCGCCGCCGACGTCCACCAGCAGGGCGCGGATCACCGACATTGTGATCGGCAGTTGCAGCGTGAACACGGTCTGACTGCCCGGCTGGGTGGCCACGCGGACGCTGCCGCCGACCGCCTTGACGAGGCTCTGCACCACGTCGAGCCCGACGCCGCGGCCCGAGATCTCCGTGACCTGGTCCTTCGTGGAGAACCCGGGCAGGAAGAGAAACTCGAGCAATTCGAGTTCCGTCAACTGATCGGCCACCTGCTTGGCGACGAGACCCCGGGCGATCGCCTTGGACCGCAGTCGCTCGATGTCGATGCCGCGGCCGTCGTCGGTGAGCGTGATGTGGAGCATGCCGGCCCGGTGTCGGGCCTCGAGCCGGATCTCGCCAGTCTCCGGCTTGCCGGCGGCGGCCCGCTCCGCCGGCGTCTCCAGGCCGTGGTCGACGGCGTTGCGGACGAGGTGCGAGAGCGGCGCCTCGAGCTTGTCGAGGATGTCGCGGTCGACACCGGTCTGCTCACCACGGACCTCGAAGCGGACCTGCTTGCCCAGCGTCCGGGCCAGGTCGCGGACGAGCCTGGGGAAGCCGCGGATCCCGTCGGCGAGTGGCCGCATCCGGCTGACGATCACCTCCTGATGCAGCCGGTTGGACAGATCCTCGTTGCGGCGGGCGAAGCTCTCGAAGTTCTCCACGTGGCCGGTCAGGTCCGACAGGCAGGCGTCGGCCCGCTCGCGGATCGTCGCCAGCTGCGCGGCCAACGGCGCCGGCACCGGCACCTCCGCGGCCTTGATCTTCTCGTCGAAGCCACCGATCGCATCGGCGAGGTCGAGCTGGGCGGCCCGCAGCTGCAGGAGGGCGTCGACGAAAGGCCGCAGCTGCCGCGTCTCGACGAGCGACTCGCCCGCGAGGCCCACCAGCCGCGTCAGGCTCTCGGCCGAAACGCGGACGACCCGGTCGCCGCTCTCGATGGGCCGGGCGGGGCCGCGGGTGGGTTCGGGGGCGGCCTCCGGCGCGGCTTCGGGAGGGCCGGGCTCCGCCTCCGGCGGGCCGGCCGCGGCCGAGGGCACGGCGGGCGGTGGCACAGCGGGCGGTGGCACTGGAGCGGGCGCCGCGGGGGCGCCGGCGAGCATGGCGGTGAGCTGGCCGACGAGCTCGTCGGCCCGGCCGGCCCACGGGCCGGCAGCGTCGAGCGCGTCGTCGGCCTTGGCGATGGCCCCGAGGAAATCGATGGCCCGCAGCAGCAGGTCCGCATGCTCCGGCCGCACGTGGAACTGGCCCTTGCCCGCGGCGACGAACACGTCCTCCAGTGCATGGGCCACCCGCACGGCCGCGTCCAGGCCGACGATGCGGCCGGCGCCCTTGAGCGAATGGGCGGCCCGCATCATCGACTCGACCGTGGTGGGCGAACGCTCCAACTCCTCGATGGACAGCACGCCGGCCGACAGGACGGCGGTCTGGCTCTCCGCCTCCAGGCGGAAGAGTTCCAGCATCGAGAATCCGCTCAGGTCCTCGGCCACGATTCTTCCCTCCGGGCGGTCAGCCCGTCACCCGTTCCCGCAACGCTTCGAACATCCGGGCCTCGTCCAGCAGCGCCACCGTCCGCTCCTGCCACTCGAAGAGCGCCGACGACAGCCGGCCGCCGGCGTGGCCGACGGTCGACGGCACCGCCCGCAGCATGCCCGCGGTCACCCGGTGCACGCCGGCGACCTCGTCGACGCCGAGCACCCAGCGGTCGGCGGCCTCGCCGCCGGTCCGCTCGACCCCGACCAGGCGGGCGGCGGCGCCGCCGATCGCCTGGTCGTCGTCCGAGCCATGGGCCGGCTGCGCCGGGCCGCCCGGTAGGCCGACCAGGCCGTGGAGCGACACGCACAACTGCAACTGGCCGCGGATGTTCACGATGCCGGCCAG